>NZ_JBYVMF010000002.1:0-275011 GCF_058145095.1 Pseudomonas sp. MDV22-iso1 | reverse complement strand
CAGGCACCGTGGTTTTGGCCGGTGTCAGGCAGTAATGTTCAATCAGTTGACGTAATAGATGCACCGTAGGCTGCAAACGTGACATTTCGAGGTATTCCCCCGGCTGGTGTGCGCAGGCGATATCACCTGGGCCCAGCACCAATGTTTCGCAGCCAAGGCGCTGAAGATAAGGCGCTTCGGTGCCGAACGCTACTGCTTCGGCCTGATGACCGGTGAGCTTTTGTGCAATCCGGACCAACTCGGCGTCCTCGTCCTGCTCAAAGGGCGGCACTTCAGGGAACAGCGGGGCGTAGTCGATCTGCACCTGATGGCGTTCGGCGACCGGTTTGAGCCTCGCCAGGATTTCAGCACGCAGGGCTTTGGGGTCCATGCCCGGCAGCGGTCGCAGATCAAATTCCAGCGAACATTGGCCGCAAATACGGTTCGGGTTGTCGCCGCCATGAATGCAGCCGAAATTCATCGTCGGGGTCGGCACGCCAAACTGCGGATTACGGAACTCACGCTGCCACAGCAGGCGCAGACCGCGCAGTTCGCCAATCGCATCGTGCATGGCTTCAAGGGCACTGTGACCCAGACGCGGGTCCGAGGAGTGGCCGCTCTGGCCGAGGATATCGATGCGCTCCATCATGATGCCTTTGTGCATCCGGATCGGCTTCAGTCCGGTCGGCTCGCCAATCACCGCGGCACGACCCAATGGGCGTCCGGCTGCTGCCAGGGCGCGAGCGCCAGACATCGAGCTTTCTTCATCACACGTGGCAAGAATCATCAGCGGTTGCTTGAATGGCTGGTCGAGCAACGGCAGGACCGCCTCGATGGCCAAAGCGAAAAACCCTTTCATGTCGCAACTGCCAAGTCCGACCCAGCGGCCATCGACTTCGGTCAGCTTCAACGGATTGGTCTGCCACAGCGCCTCGTCGTACGGCACGGTGTCACTGTGCCCGGCCAATACCAACCCACCGGGGCCGGAGCCAAAACTGGCGAGCAAATTGAATTTGCCGGGGCTGACCTGTTGAATGTCGCAGGCGAAACCCAGGTCGCCCAGCCATGTCGCGAGCAAATCGATCACCGGGCGGTTGGTTTGATCGAGCCTGGGCTGGGTGCAGCTGACAGACGGTGCAGCGATCAACGCGGCGAATTGATCTTTCATGGACGGCAAAGGCATCGCTGACTCCAACTCCCGAATTGATATCCATCATAGAACCATCCGGCGACAGGAATAAACCGTCGCGGCACGTACCAACTCTCACTCCTGTACACTGCACGGCCTTGGCAGCCACACATTCCCCCGGCTGCGCTCCCGATCCTGGATTTTCCGGCCATGCAGAAAGAAACCGAAATCAAACTCCGCGTCAGCCGCGAAACCCTCGCTGCTCTGCGCGAGCACCCGCTACTGAAAAAACGCAACAAAAGTGGCTGGGAACGCCGTGAACTGATGAACCAGTACTTCGACACGCCTGAGCGCGACCTGGCCCGTGCCAAGGTTGCCCTGCGCCTGCGCCGCGATGGCGAAGAAGTGATTCAGACGCTCAAGACCCGCGGCCAAAGTGTTGCTGGCCTGTCCGAGCGCAACGAGTACGACTGGAACCTGCCCAAAGCCAAGCTCGACGTGAAGAAACTCGACGGCGAATGCTGGCCCGAGGAACTGGCCGAGCTGGACAAGAAAACCCTGAAGCCGATTTTCACTACCGATTTCGTCCGCGAGCGCGCCGAGATTGCGTGGGGCCGTGGCAAGACCAAAGTGGTCATCGAAGCCGCACTGGACCTGGGCCATGTGGTTGTCGGCAAGCAGAAAGAAGAAATCTGCGAGCTGGAACTTGAATTGCGCGAAGGCGAACCGGCTGCCCTGCTGGAACTGGCCGCCGAGCTGGCCGCCACCCTGGCACTGATGCCGTGTGACATCAGCAAGGCCGAGCGTGGTTATCGTTTGTACGATGCCAACAGCTATTCGCTGAGCCTGCCAGCACCGCAGATCACTGCCGAAACTCCGCTGGATGACGCGTTTGCCGCCCTGAGCTGGCATTTGCTGAGCAGCAGCCAGCGCCTGGCTGAGCAGTATCGCTTCAATGGTCATTGGCGACTGCTGCAGGACTGGGTCGAGAACCTCGCTGAAATGCGCGCGTTGCTCAGCAGCCTGGGCCAAGCCGCTCCGCGTCAGTCGACTCACGATCTGCGCGTGGCCCTGGATGCCTTGCTGGAAGACTGGCGTCCGCTGGTACAAGCCGGTCAGGATGACGAAGACGTGCGCAAAGCGGCTCCGGAGCAGTTCCTCGAAGAACTGGAAGATCCGCGTTGGGGCTTGTTCTCGCTGAACACGTCGCGATGGTTGCTTGCGCGTACCTGGACGACTGATCGCAATGTTCGCGGCAATCGCCAGGGCGCTGCGCAACTGGGTAGCTGGCTGCCGCGCTTGTTAGGTGAAGAGGCAACCTCCCTCCAGTTGCAGCGCTACCAGCAACAACCGGAAGACCTGGCCGAACAATTGCCGCGCATCGAACGTATCCAGGCCTGGATGCACCATGCCCGCGGTGTGCTGGAGATCCCGGAAATGGATCGTCTGTACGGTGAACTGAACAAACTCGCGCAACTGGCTAACGAGCCGATTACCGATGAATCGCTGGATGCGCGCAAGCAGCAGGCGATTGCGGTGTATCAGAACCGTGCCTGGAAGATGCTGTTGCGGGTGTAATACTTTGTGGCGAGGGAGCTTGCTCCCGCTGGAGTGCGCAGCGCACCCATCATTTTGGGGCTGCTGCGCAGCCCAGCGGGAGCAAGCTCCCTCGCCACATAAGCGCTCTGCCAGTCTTAAACTGGCAGGCTGGTAGTCGACTTGATCTCCGACAACGCCACAATCGAGTTGACCTCCTGTATCCCCGGCACCATCGATAGTTTTTCGAAGAAGAAACGCTCGTACGCTTCAATGTCCGCTGTGACGATCCTCAGCAAAAAATCCACCGACCCCATTAGCACATAACATTCCAGCACCTCGGGAAAGCCCCGAATCGCTTCAGTGAACTCAGTGAAGTTCGAACGCCCATGGGCGTTGAGTTTGATCTCGGCAAAAATCTGCGTGTTCAGCCCGATCTTCTTTCGATCAAGCAGCGTCACCTGCCCCCGAATGATCCCCTCCTCCTTCATCCGCTGTATCCGCCGCCAGCACGGCGATTGCGACAGCCCCACCTGCTCGGCGATCTGCGCACTCGACAGGGAGGCGTCTTCTTGCAGCAACGCGAGAATCTTGCGGTCGTACCCATCCAGATCGCTGTGCATAAAAAAACCTGATCTCACTATGTTCTTGAATTGTTCGATTCAATCATTCTCAAATAAGCCCCATCATAGATAAGAAATGCCCCGCTTCGAATGTAAAAATTTCCCCAGTGATTTTGGAGAAATAACATGCCGCATCTGGAAGCCGTCAACACCCCTTGCGCTCGAGCCGATGTCTGGAACGTCGGCAACGCTCATTGCCGCGTCCACTACCAACTGCTGGCCGAGGCCGAACCGGATTTGCTGTGTCGCGCGCTGAATCTGTTCGCCTTGCAGTTTCTGACGCCTGAACAGGTCAATGTGCAGCGGACCGACGATCTGCTGTCCATCGACATCGTCATGGAAGGTCTCAGCTGGCATCGCGCCCAGGTAATTGCGGAAAAATTACGCAACCTGATCAGTGTGTGTTCGGTCGATCTGCAAAGGGCTGATTCAGTCTGGGAAGCGCCGGCTCAAGCGACAGGTTGAAAGAACTCGATACGGCTTCGTCGGGTAGTGGCCCAACGGTCGGCGGCAGCGCGACTATCCTTTGCGCACTGTTGTTCATGAGGAGCCCGCATGTCCGTTCAACTCGCCATTCAGGACCGCTGGCTGGATCTCAATGATTTGCTGCGCGAACTGGTCGCCCAAGGCTTTATCAGCCAGGACTCGGCCGAGCACGCGCTCAATGCCCGACGTCGCCATGCTGCCAATGGTCAACTGCATCCATTGGAATTCATCGCCAGCCAACACCTCGACGATCTCAGCCGTCCCGGCAAGCACCTCGATCTGGAAGGCCTGACCCTTTGGTTGTCGCAGCAGGCCGGCCAGCCTTACCTGCGCATCGACCCGCTGAAAATCAATGTCGCGGCCATTACACCGCTGATGTCCTATGCCTTCGCCCAACGCCACAAGATCCTTGCGGTTTCCATCGACCGCGACGCCGTGACCGTGGCCAGCGCCCAGCCGTACGTCAATGGTTGGGAAGCCGATCTGACTCACGTGCTGAAGCTGCCGATCAAGCGTGTTGTCGCCAACCCGGTCGACATCCAGCGCTTCAGCGTGGAGTTTTTCCGCCTGGCCAAATCAGTCAGCGGCGCGAGCACAGGCGATGCACAGTCAAACACCCTGGGCAACTTCGAACAGTTGCTCAATCTCGGTGCCAGCGATCAAGAACCGGATGCCAATGACGCGCACATCGTCAACATCGTCGACTGGCTGTTCCAGTACGCTTTCCAGCAGCGCGCCAGCGATATCCACATCGAACCCCGGCGCGAGCAAGGCACGGTACGTTTCCGCATCGACGGCGTACTGCACAACGTCTATCAATTCCCGCCGCAGGTGACCATGGCGATCGTCAGCCGGCTGAAAAGCCTCGGGCGGATGAACGTTGCGGAAAAACGCAAACCCCAGGACGGGCGAGTGAAGACGAAGACGCCGGACGGCGGCGAAGTCGAACTGCGCTTGTCGACGTTGCCGACGGCGTTCGGCGAAAAGATGGTCATGCGGATCTTCGACCCCGAAGTGCTGCTCAAGGATTTCGACCAGCTGGGGTTTTCCGCCGAGGACTTGCGCCGCTGGCAGGACATGACCCGCCAGCCCAACGGCATCATCCTCGTGACCGGTCCGACCGGTTCCGGCAAGACCACGACGCTCTACACCACCCTCAAGAAACTGGCGACGCCCGAGGTCAACCTCTGCACCATCGAGGACCCGATTGAAATGGTCGAGCCGGCGTTCAACCAGATGCAGGTCCAACACAATATCGACCTGACCTTCGCCGCCGGTGTTCGTGCGCTGATGCGGCAAGACCCGGACATCATCATGATCGGCGAGATCCGCGACCTCGAAACCGCAGAAATGGCGATCCAGGCCGCCCTCACCGGCCACCTGGTGCTGTCGACGCTGCACACCAACGATGCACCCAGCGCCATCAGCCGCCTGCTTGAACTCGGTGTGCCGCACTACCTGATCAAAGCCACGGTGCTTGGCGTCATGGCCCAGCGCCTGGTACGAACCCTGTGCTCGCACTGCAAGGCACCGCTGACCCTCAGTGAAGAAGACTGGCAGACCTTGACCAAACCCTGGCAGGCGCCGTTACCGGGGAATGCGCAGCGCGCCATCGGCTGCCTCGAATGTCGCGACACCGGTTACCGCGGGCGTGCCGGGGTGTATGAAATCATGCAATTGACCGACGGCGTCAAAGCCCTCATCAACCCCGACACAGATTTGCTGGCCATTCGGCGCCAGGCCTTCAAGGAAGGGATGCGCAGCTTGCGACTGTCGGGCGCGCAGAAGGTGGCAGCAGGCTTGACGACCATCGAGGAAGTGCTTCGAGTCACCCCGCAGAGCGAGCAAAAATAAATCCTTTGTCGCTTGATGATGCAACGGCCGACTTACGGTACTTATCCCGACCCGGCACCGCTACACTTCTGCGATCGTAATTTCGTTGCTTCACTCAACAGGGAATCGTTATGCAGATCGGTAGCGTGCTTTTACTTTTTGTCGGCCTGGTGGTCGCCATTCTGTTCATGGGTTTCAAGGTCGTGCCCCAGGGTTATCAATGGACGGTCGAGCGTTTCGGCCGTTACACCAACACCCTCAAACCCGGCCTGAACATCATCATCCCGGTCATGGACCGCATCGGTCGCAAGATCAACGTGATGGAAAGCGTGCTGGATATCCCGCCCCAGGAAGTCATCACCGCCGACAACGCCACGGTGCAAATCGATGCGGTGTGCTTCTTTCAGGTGGTCAACACCGCCCAGGCCGCCTACGAGGTGAACAACCTCGAACACGCGATTCGCAACCTGCTGCAAACCAACATCCGTACCGTGCTGGGTTCCATGGAACTGGACGCGATGCTCAGCCAACGTGATGGCATTAATGAAAAGCTGCTGCGCACCGTCGATGAAGCCACTGCGCCGTGGGGCATCAAGATCACCCGGATCGAGATCAAGGACATCAGTCCACCTGCGGACCTGATGGCGGCAATGTCGGGGCAGATGAAAGCTGAACGAATCAAGCGTGCGCAGATTCTTGAAGCCGAAGGCCTGCGCGCCGCGGCGATCCTGACTGCAGAAGGCAAGAAGCAGGCGCAGATCCTGGAAGCCGAAGGGGGTCGTCAGGCCGCATTCCTCGAAGCCGAAGCCCGCGAACGTCAAGCCGAAGCCGAAGCCCAGGCCACTAAAGTCGTTTCGGAAGCCATCGCCGGTGGGAACGTGCAAGCGGTCAACTATTTCGTCGCTCAGAAGTACATCGATGCGCTGGGTAAACTGGCCTCGGCCAACAACAGCAAAGTGATCCTGATGCCACTCGAGGCCAGCTCGATGATCGGCGCAGTCGGCGGCATCGGCGAAATCGTCAAGGCCACGTTCGACAACAAGAAAGCCTGAGGCGCGCTATGTGGGCATTCCTGCAACATCTATCGTTCTGGGACTGGCTGGCATTAGGCACGTTGCTGCTGATTCTTGAAGTGTTCGGCGCGGGTGGCTACCTGCTGTGGATCGGCATGGCCGCAGCCGCAGTCGGTGTACTGACCTTTCTATTGCCGGGGATGACCTGGGAAATGCAGTTTTTGCTGTTTGGGCTGCTCTCGATCGCCACGGCACTGTATTGGTGGCACCGCCAGCGCAGCGCAGTGCGCCAGAGTGATCAGCCAAATCTGAATCTGCGGGGTCAGGAACTGATCGGTAAAACCTTTGTGGTGCATGAGGCGATTGTCGACGGACGCGGCAAGATCAAGGTCGCCGATGGCGTGTGGATGGCCAGCGGAGCAGACGCCGCTCTCGGCAGCCGTGTTCGGGTGATCGGCCAGCAAGGCGCCATTTTGCTGGTTGAACCGGAGTAATAGGCCGCTATGGAACTCGATTGCCTAAATGGCAATCCAACGCCGTAGTTAATCCTGTGGAGTCACCCATCATGCGTCTCAAACTTGCTGTCGCTACCATCGCGTTGTTGTCCCTTCCAGTCGGTTCAGCGATGGCTGACAGCTTTTGGCGTAACGTTCTCTCGTCCGGTGCCACCACCGGCTCGACCTACCTGACGTTCAAGGATCACAAGCTGATCATTGCAGCCCAGGACGATGCTGGCAGCTTCGTCGCCAGCGACGGCGGCATCCGCGGCCCGTACCTGGAAGCCGCCATGCAAAAAGTCCGGGCCGACAACCCTGGCCTCCAGGCCACGGACATGGAACTGGCCAATGCGATCCTGGCGAAAAATGCCGTAGCTTCAGAATAAGTAAATGTCCCAATAAAAAATGCCGCTCATATGAGCGGCATTTTTTTACTCAAAAATCGTTAGCTGAATGAAACCTGTGGCGAGGGAGTTTACTCCCGCTGGGTCGCGCAGCGGCCCCACTCTGTTACCTGATAAGCAGGGGGCTGCTGCGCAGCCCAGCGGGAGTAAACTCCCTCGCCACGGGTGTAGTGTCGCGCTTTTTGCCTGATACAAAACACCCTGCGGCCTGAAAAATTAGCGGTATTCATCCACCGGAACGCAGGCGCAGAACAGGTTTCGATCGCCATAGACGTTGTCCACCCGGTTCACTGCCGGCCAGTACTTGTGAGCCTTGGTGTGTGCATCCGGCGTTACTGCCTGCTCAATGGTATAGGGCCGTTCCCACACCCCTGTGACATCCGCCAGCGTATGCGGCGCACCTTTGAGTGGGTTGTCTTCGGCCGGCCAGTTGCCGTTCTGCACTTCGGTGATTTCCGCGCGAATGCTCAACATCGCGCCGATAAACCGGTCCAGCTCGGCTTTCGACTCGCTTTCGGTCGGTTCGACCATCAAGGTCCCCGGGACCGGAAACGACATGGTCGGCGCATGGAAGCCATAGTCCATCAGCCGCTTGGCGACGTCCTCTTCGGTGATCCCGGTCAGCGCCTTGAGTGGTCGTAAATCGAGGATGCATTCGTGAGCCACACGCTCATTGCGTCCGGTGTAAAGCACTGGAAAGGCACCGGACAGATGCCGAGCCAGGTAATTGGCCGCGAGAATCGCCACCTCGCTGGCATCCGCCAGTTGCGGCCCCATCATGGCGATGTACATCCAGCTGATGGGCAGAATGCTTGCGCTGCCCCACGGCGCGGCACTTACCGCGCCGTTCTGCGGCAGAGGACCGTCAATTGGTATCACCGGATGGTTGGCCACGAACGGCGCCAGATGCGCCCGCACACCAATCGGCCCCATACCCGGGCCGCCACCGCCGTGTGGGATGCAAAAGGTTTTGTGCAAATTCATGTGAGAAACATCAGCGCCAATGTCCGCCGGCCGTGCCAGCCCGACCTGAGCGTTCAGGTTGGCGCCATCCATGTACACCTGGCCACCCTGGCTGTGGACAACCTCGCAGATCTCGCTGATGCCCTCCTCATACACGCCGTGGGTCGACGGATAAGTCGCCATTAGGCAGGCGAGTTTATCGCCGGCGGTCGCTGCTTTGTCCTTCAGGTCATCCAGATCGACGTTGCCCGCCTGGTCACACTCGACGATCACCACACGCATGCCGGCCATTTGCGCCGACGCGGGGTTGGTGCCGTGTGCCGAGGAAGGAATCAGGCAAATATCCCGTGCGCCCTCATGGCGGCTCTCGTGGTATTTGCGAATCGCCAGCAAGCCTGCGTACTCGCCCTGAGCGCCGGAGTTGGGCTGCATGCAGATCGCATCGAAACCGGTAATTGCGCAGAGCCAGCGCTCCAGCTCCTCGATCATCAGCGAGTAACCGACAGCCTGCTCTTTCGGCGCAAAGGGGTGCAGGTTGGCAAACTGCGGCCAGGTGATCGGGATCATCTCGCTGGTGGCATTGAGTTTCATGGTGCAGGAACCCAGCGGAATCATCGATTGGTTGAGCGCCAGGTCCTTGTTTTCCAGCTGTTTGAGATAGCGCAGCATCTCGGTTTCGCTGTGATGGGCGCTGAACACCGGGTGGCGTAGATAAGGCGAAGTGCGCAGCAATGCGTCCGGAATGCCGACCGAGAGCGTTTCAGCATCCAGTTCGTCGACCTTGAGCCCATGATCGGCACCTAGAAACACGTCAAACAGTTTGGCCACGGTGGATTCGTCGCAAGTTTCGTCCAGGCTCAGGCCCAGTTTCCCTCGCCCCAGAATGCGCAAATTGATCCGGGCGGCGTTGGCACTTTCAATGATCGCGGTTTGAGTGCCACCGACTTCCAACGTCAGCGTGTCGAAGAAGTGTTGATTGATTCTCGTGATTCCATGTCTCTCAAGCCCCGTCGCCAGGAGGCAGGTCAGGCGATGAACCCGCTGGGCAATTCGTTTAAGGCCTTCCGGACCATGGTAGACCGCGTAAAAGCTGGCGATATTGGCGAGTAATACTTGAGCAGTGCAAATGTTCGAGTTGGCTTTTTCCCGTCGGATATGTTGCTCGCGGGTTTGCAGGGCCATGCGCAACGCGACGTTGCCGCGAGCGTCTTTGGAGACACCGATGATCCGCCCCGGAATTGCGCGCTTGTACTCGTCACGACTGGCGAAGAACGCCGCGTGTGGTCCGCCGTACCCCATGGGCACGCCGAATCGCTGGGAGGAGCCGAAGACCACGTCTGCACCCAATTCCCCTGGCGGCGTCAGCAGCAGCAGGCTTAGCAGGTCGGTTGCGACGCAAGCCAGCGCTTGCTGGGCATGCAACTGGTCGATCACCGGCCGCAGATCGCGAATTTCGCCATGGGTGTCGGGATACTGCAGCAGCGCGCCAAACACCTGGTGCTGCTTCAAGTTGTCCACCGCGTCGATGATCAGCTCGAAACCGAAGCCTTCTGCACGGGTCTGCACCACAGAAATGGTCTGCGGATGGCAGTTTTCGTCGACGAAGAACAGATTGCTTTTGGACTTGGCAACCCGTTTGGCCAGCGCCATGGCTTCTGCTGCGGCGGTTGCTTCATCCAGCAGTGAAGCGTTGGCCAGCTCCAGGCCCGTGAGGTCAATGACCAATTGCTGGAAATTCAGCAGCGCCTCCAGCCGTCCCTGGGCGATCTCTGGCTGATACGGCGTGTAGGCGGTGTACCAACCTGGATTTTCCAGAACGTTTCGTAAAATCACGGCCGGTGTGAGGGTGCCGTGGTAGCCCATGCCGATCAGGCTGGTCCAGACCTGGTTCTGTTCGGCGTAACCCCGAAGCTTGGCCAGGGCGGCCTCTTCGTCGAGGGCAGGCGGCAGATCGAGCTCACGGTTCAGGCGAATTCCCGGTGGCACCGTCTGTTCGATGAGCTCAATCCGACTGCCCACGCCCAGACTGTCGAGCATCGCCTGCTGCTCGGCGGCATCGGGCCCGAGGTGGCGGCGAAGAAAGGCGTTGGGGTCGCGTAACTGGCTCAAGGACGGCAACTGGGACATGACGGGCTCTCTCTTGACTGGCGCTCTGCGTCGATGCAACACGGTCAAACCAGCATAGCAGTCAGTGCCAACAGCGAACCCTGCGCGAGCGGGCTTATTCAGCGCCCACAAAAAAGCCCCGACAGGTCGGGGCTTTGGGGGTGACGCTAAACGCTTACTCGCCGATGGCAGCCTTGTAGCCAGCCGCGTCGAGCAGCTTGTCCAGGTCGGCAGCGTTGCTTGGCTTGAGCTTGAAGATCCAGGCGCCGTACGGGTCGGAGTTCAGCAGCTCCGGGTTGGCGCTCAGCTCTTCGTTGACTGCGACCACTTCACCGGCCACCGGGGAGTAAATGTCGGAGGCGGCTTTTACCGACTCAACGACACCGGATTGATCACCCGCAGCGAAGACGGTTCCGACTTCGGTCAGCTCTACAAACACCACATCGCCCAGCGCTTCCTGCGCGTGATCGCTGATGCCCACGGTGACAGTGCCATCGGCTTCAAGACGGGCCCATTCGTGACTTTCGGCAAAACGCAGGTCGGCAGGAATATCGCTCATGTTCTGTGTCCTCAAAAAATGGTCAGCGGTCATGCCCGCCGGAAAAGGTTAAATCAAGGTTTTGCCGTGGCGTACGAAGGTCGGTTTGACCACTCGGACCGGGTACCACTTGCCACGGATTTCCACTTCTGCGCGGTCGGCTGTCGCCATCGGCACGCGCGCCAGTGCAATAGACTTGCTTAGCGTAGGAGAGAAACTACCACTGGTGATCTCTCCTTCGCCAACATCTGCGATCCGAACCACCTGATGAGCGCGCAATACCCCGCGTTCTTCAAGCACCAGACCGACCAATTTGTGCTGAATACCACCCGCTCGCTCGGCTTCCAAAGCACTACGGCCGATGAACTGGCGCGTGGCCGGCTCCCAGGCAATGCTCCAGGCCATATTGGACGCCAGCGGCGAAACGTCCTGGTGAATGTCCTGTCCATACAGGTTCATCCCGGCTTCGACCCGCAGGGTATCCCGCGCGCCAAGGCCGATCGGCGAAATCCCCGCGCCAACCAGATCGTTGAAGAATCCGGGGGCCTGATGCGCTGGCAGGATGATTTCCAGACCGTCTTCGCCGGTGTAGCCGGTGCGCGCGATGAACCAGTCACCGTCCGGCAAACCTTCGAATGGCTTGAGCATCTGGATCAGGTTGCCGCGAGACCGGGTGACGAGTTCGGAGATCTTGTGTCGGGCCTGGGGTCCCTGAATGGCCAGCATCGCCAGCTCCGCGCGCTCATTGAGCGTGACATCGAAGCTGCCGAGATGTGACTGCATCCAGGCCAGGTCCTGATCGCGAGTGGACGCATTGACCACCAGACGATAACCGTCTTCAAGACGGTAGACGATCATGTCGTCGACGATACCGCCATGCTCATTGAGCATAGTGCTGTACAGCGCACGTCCCGGGCTGTGCAGTCGTCCGACGTCATTGCTCAGCAAATGCTGGAGCCAGGCTTTGGCCTGGGGGCCGCCGATATCGATCACGGTCATGTGGGATACATCGAAAACCCCGCAATCGCGGCGCACCTGATGGTGTTCCTCGACCTGCGAGCCGTAATGCAGAGGCATATCCCAACCGCCAAAATCGACCATCTTCGCGCCGAGGGCGAGATGAAGGTCATACAGAGGCGTACGCTGTCCCATGGGTTTCTCCTTCCGGGCGTGGCGAAGGTGCGGGCAAGTACTGCACGGAGTGAAAGCCTTGAAATAGAGGGCTTTCAGCCGATTTCAGCGACCTGGTCTGTAGGACGTGCCGCACCGAATGCCGCGCATTGTAGCTGCAAGGTGTAGGACTGACACCTAGGCGTTTCGATGCGCTGAACGTCGGATCAATCCGATGACCGGTAACAACCCGACCAAAACCAGGGTCAGTGCCGGCAACGACGCACGCGCCCACTCACCCTCGCTGGTCATTTCAAAGATGCGAACCGCCAGCGTATCCCAGCCAAACGGGCGCATCAGCAGGGTTGCGGGCATTTCCTTGAGCACATCGACGAACACCAGCAAAGCAGCACTCAACGTTCCGGGCAGCAGCAACGGCAGATACACTTTGAAAAACAGTCGAGGTCCACTGACGCCCAGGCTACGTGCCGCTTCGGGCAAAGATGGCCGTATTCGCGCCAGGCTGCTTTCAAGCGGTCCGTAGGCCACCGCGATGAACCGCACCAGATAGGCCAGCAACAGTGCCGACAGGCTGCCCAGCAGCAAAGGCTTGCCAGCGCCCCCCAACCAGCCTGACAACGGAATCACCAGTTCACGATCCAGGTAACTGAATGCCAGCATGATCGAGACGGCCAATACCGAACCTGGCAGCGCATAGCCGAGGTTGGCCAGGCTGACACCGGAACGGATCGCCTGCGTGGGTGCCAGTCGACGGGCAAATGCCAACACCAGGGCCACGCTGACGGTGATCAATGCAGCGATGCCGCCCAGGTAGAGGGTATGAAGGATCAGCCCGGCATATCGCTCATCCAGGTCAAAGCGTCCGCGCTGCCAGAACCACACGACCAGTTGCAGCATCGGAATGACAAAGGCGCACGCGAACACCAGGCCGCACCAGCTCATGGCCGCCACGGCTTTGAATCCGCGCAGGTGGTACAGCGCTTTGACGCGTGGTCGTTCGTTGCTCGCCCTGTTGGCCCCGCGTGCACGACGCTCGCCGTACAGCACGACCATCACCACCAGCAGCAACAGACTGGCGAGTTGCGCCGCCGTGGAAAGGCTGAAGAACCCGTACCAGGTTTTGTAGATGGCGGTGGTAAACGTATCGAAGTTAAACACCGACACCGCACCGAAATCCGCCAGGGTTTCCATCAACGCCAACGCCACGCCTGCACCGATGGCAGGTCGCGCCATCGGCAACGCGACTCGCCAGAACGCCTGCCACGGCGATTGTCCGAGGACACGGGCCGCTTCCATCAGGCCTTTACCTTGGGCGAGGAACGCCGTGCGCGCCAACAGGTAAACGTAAGGATAGAAAACCAGCACCAGCACCAGAATCACGCCACCGGTCGAACGAACTCGAGGCAGCCGCAGCCCCGTGCCGAACCATTCGCGCAGCAGGGTTTGCACAGGGCCTGCGAAATCCAGCAAGCCAACAAAGACAAATGCCAGAACATACGCGGGAATCGCGAACGGCAGCATCAATGCCCAATCCAGCCAGCGCCGACCGGGGAATTCGCAAAGACTGGTGAGCCAGGCGAGGCTGACACCGAGCAAGGTCACGCCGACACCCACACCGACCACCAGGGTTAATGTGTTGGCCAGCAGCCGTGGCATCTGGGTTTCCCAGAGGTGGGACCAGATTTGAGTGTCGAGGGTTTGCCAGGAGAGAAACAGGACGCTTAGTGGCAGCAGGACCAGCGCAGCGATGGCGAAGACCAGGGGATACCAGCGGCGTTGGGCGGGGTGGGCCAAGGAAAAGCTCTCTGGGATAAATCAACGAAATGTACGTGAAACCCAAAAAGATCGCAGCCTGCGGCAGCTCCTACATTGAAATTGATCACCCTGTAGGAGCTGCCGAAGGCTCGGGCCGCGTTCGGACGATCTTTTGATCTTCGAACGTTGCGACTCAGTTCCAGCCAGCGCGATCCATCATGCGAATCGCTTCAGCCTGACGCTTGCCCGCGATTTCCACCGGCAAGGTGTCCGCGACAAACTTGCCCCAACTCGCCACTTCAGCGGAGGGCTGAACAGCCGGGTTGGCCGGGAATTCCTGGTTTACGTCGGCAAAGATCTTCTGCGCTTCAGGTGTGGTCATCCACTCAACCAACGCCTTGGCTGCTTCTGGATGCGGCGCATGCTTGGTCAGGCCGATGCCCGACAAGTTGACGTGCACACCACGGTCACCCTGGTTTGGCCAGAACAGCTTCACCGCCAGATCCGGCTTCTGCTTGTGCAGGCGGCCGTAGTAGTAAGTGTTGACGATGCCGACGTCGCATTGGCCAGCGTTGATCGCTTCCAGCACCGCAATGTCGTCGGAGAATACGTCGGTGGACAGGTTATTCACCCAGCCTTTGAGAATTTTCTCGGTTTTGTCGGCGCCGTGGACTTCGATCATGGTGGCAGTCAGGGACTGGTTGTAGACCTTCTTCGCTGTACGCAAGCACAAGCGACCTTCCCAGTTTTTGTCGGCCAGGCCCTCGTACGTCGTCAACTCGCCCGGTTTCACGCGGTCGGTGGAATAGGCGATGGTCCGGGCGCGCAGGCTCAGGCCGGTCCAGGCATGGGCGGAAGAGCGGTATTGCAGCGGAATATTGGCGTCGATCACCTTGGAGGTGAACGGTTGGAGGATGCCCATCTGCTCGGCCTGCCAGAGGTTCCCGGCATCGACGGTGAGCAGCAGGTCGGCGGTTGCGTTCTCGCCTTCGGCCTTGATGCGCTGCATCAGCGGCGCTTCCTTGTCGGTGATGAATTTGATTTTCACCCCGGTTTTGGCGGTGTAGGCATCGAAGACCGGCTTGATCAGCTCGTCGATCCGGGAGGAGTAAACCACCACTTCGTCGGCGGCCTGGGCGGCAGTGCTGCCAATCAGGGTCAGGGCGATTGCGGTCAGTAGACGCTTCGGTGCCAACATGGGAGCGATCCCTCGATAGAAAAGTGAGGGCAAATGATAAGGACTCACATTTACCATCTCAATCGATCAGTTCGCGGAGGCGTTACCAGATGTTGCACAGACGGAAATCGCCCCAAGGTTGTGTAGATCTTAGGGTTTGGCTAAGGCCGGAAGGTCCCCGGTCAAGCCCAGCGCTTCACGCACAAAAAGCGCCTTGGCCTCGGGCATTTGATCAACCAGCTTCAACCCGGCGTTGCGCAGCCAGCGCATCGGCAACGGGTCGGCCTGGAACAATCGCTCGAAACCTTCCATCGCCGCCATCAGCGCCAGGTTATGAGGCATGCGTCGACGCTCGTATCGGCTCAGCACTTTGACATCCGCCAGTTGTTCGCCGCGAGCGGCCGCTTGTAGCAGTACTTCGGCCAGCACGGCGGCATCAAGGAACCCAAGGTTCACGCCCTGCCCCGCCAGCGGGTGAATGGTGTGGGCTGCATCGCCGATCAGCGCCAGGCCTTGCTGGACATAACGCTTGGCATGGCGCTGGCGCAGTGGAACGCACAGACGCGGATCAGCGCTTATCACCTTGCCAAGCCGGCCTTCAAAGGCCCGCTCGAGCTCCCGGCAAAAGACTTCTTCATCCAGCGCCATCAAGCGTTCGGCTTCACTTGGGGTGGTCGACCAGACGATCGAGCACCAGTCCTGCTGTCCATCGCGCTCCAGCGGCAGAAACGCCAGCGGCCCGTTATCGGTGAAGCGCTGCCAGGCGGTCATCTGATGAGGCTGGGTACTGCGTACGCTGGTGACGATGGCGTGGTGCATATAATCCCATTCCCGCGTCGCCATGCCGGTCAGGCGCCGCACGGCCGAGTTGGCACCATCGGCAGCGATTACCAGCGGAGCCCGCAACGTGCGGCCATCCGCAAGAGTCAGCAACCAGTCATCCCCGGAGCGACGCATCTGTTCCAGGCGAGCATTGGCCAGCATGCCCAGGTCGCAGTCATGCAAGCGGTCGAGCAAAGCGTCCTGAACCACGCGGTTCTCGACAATGTGCCCGAGTACTTCGGCATGCACACTGGCGGCCGAGAAGTGAATTTTCCCGGTCCCGCTGCCGTCCCAGACATGCATGTCGGAGTAAGGACTGCTGCGTCGGTTTTCGATGCCTTCCCAGACACCCAAACGCTGCAGAATCCGCTGGCTGGCGGTCGACAAGGCACTCACTCGCGGCTCGAACGGTGTCTCGCTATCGAACGGTTTGACGCTCATGGGGCTGCCGTCCAGCAGCAGCACTTGCAGCCCGCTGTCCTGCAACGCGAGCGCCAGGGCGCTGCCGACCATTCCGGCCCCGACAATCAGCAGATCTGCGCGCATGTCCATGCTTTAAGCCTGTCTCGCTTGCGGCTTGAGCCGCACGTAAAGGGTTTTCCCGACGCGCGCCACCAAGTGACCCGCGCCATCGTGAATATCGACCTGCAACTGCGGCAGGTATTTTTCGCCATCGGCGGTCTGCCGGCGGATCTCATCGAGCAAGGTGTCGTCGATGGTGAAGCGGGCGAACACCGGACCTTTGCCCGGCGAAATGAAATCGATGTCGGCGGCCTTGTCCCAAACGATGTAACGGTGGCCCAGGTTTTCCATCAGCATCAGCATGAAAAACGGGTCGACCATCGAGTACAGGCTGCCGCCGAACTGGGTGCCAACGTAATTGCGGTTGTACCAGCCCAGACCCATGGACACCCGGACATCGCGAAAATCTTCGCTGATGTGCTGCACCCGCACACCGGCGCCGAGATACGGCGGGTAGAAAGTCATGGCCCAACGCATCAACGGCGCTTTTGCGAACCTGCTGGTGAGCCACTTAAGCATCGGGACGGGTACCCAAACCCATGGCCTGCCGGGCAAACCAGCGCTTGGCTGGCGGCAACAGATCGAGACCGAGCAGGCCGAGGTTACGGCCCAGGGAAACCAGCGGCTGGGTGCTGCCGAAAAGACGGGTCACTTGATCGGAGAAGCCTACGGTCAGGTTTTGATCCAGACGCTGGCGCTCGCGGTATGCCTGCAACGTGGCGAAGTCGCCAGGCGCTGTCTCGCTCGCCAGCAACGCATCGGCCAGCGCCTGGGCATCACGCAGCGACAGGTTGAAGCCTTGTCCGGCAATCGGGTGCAGGCTGTGAGCGGCGTTGCCGAGAATCGCCAGATGCGGGCGCACCTGTTCTTCGGCTTCGATCAACGCCAGCGGGTACAAATGCCGTGCGCCGACTTGTTTCAGGGTGCCGAGACGATAACCGAACACACCCTGCAATTCGCTGAGGAAGTCACGATCGTCCAGCGCCGCCAGCCGTTGCGCATCCATGCCCAGACGGGTCCAGACCAGGGCGCAGCGATTGTCCGGCAGCGGCAGCAACGCCATCGGGCCATCGTCGGTAAAACGTTCGAAGGCCACGCCGTTGTGGGATTCGCTCGGGGTGATGTTGGCGATCAGCGCACTCTGGTTGTACGGACGCTTCTTGATGCCGATGCCCAGTTGCTCGCGCAGCCCGGAACGACCGCCATCGGCCAGCACCGCAAGGTCACATTCCAGGGTGGTTTCATCGTTGAGGGTCAGGCGGTAGCCGTCAGTCAGCGGTTCCATCCGGGTGACTTCCGCTGGGCAACGCCAACTGATCACGTCCTCGTCCAGACCTTGCCAGAGGCATTGACCGAGCCAGGCGTTTTCCACCACATACCCGAGCGCCGGAACGCCCTCTTCCATCGCCGACAGCCGCGCGGTGGAAAAACGCCCGCGATCGGAAACATGAATCTGCTTGATCGGCTCGGCGCGGCGGGAGATTTCCTGCCACACGCCCAGCCGTTGATAAATTTGTCGGGCGCCGAAGGACAGCGCCGAAGAACGGGCGTCATAGCTCGGTTGGTAGGTGTCACCCGGAGCGAATGGCTCGATCAGCACGATCTTCCAGCCTCGCGCCTTGGCCCCGGCCTGCAATGCCAACGCCAGACTGGCGCCGACCAGACCGCCCCCGATGATTGCCAGATTGACCCGACTCATGCCGCCTGTGTCCTTGCTGCGGCCATCAGGGCCTCGATCTCGGCGACTGTTTTCGGTACGCCTTGGGTCAGGATTTCACAACCGGTTTTAGTCACCACTACGTCGTCCTCGATGCGCACGCCAATGCCACGCCATTTTTTCGCTACGTTCTGGTTATTCGGAGCGATGTAGATACCCGGCTCCACCGTCAACGCCATGCCGACCTCAAGCACCCGCCATTCACCGCCGACCCGGTACTCGCCCACGTCATGCACATCCATGCCCAGCCAGTGACCGGCGCGGTGCATGTAGAACGCCTTGTACGCCTCGCTGGCGATCAGCTCGTCTACGTCACCCTGCAACAGACCCAGTTCAACCAGGCCCGAAGTAATCACCCGGACCGTTGCTTCATGGGCCTGGTTCCAGTGCTTGTTCGGGGCAATTTCGGCAAATGCGGCTTCTTGTGAGGCCAGCACCAACTCGTAGATTGCCTTCTGTTCCGCTGAATACTTGCCGTTGACCGGCCAGGTGCGGGTGATATCGCTGGCGTAGCAGTCGATTTCACAACCCGCATCGATCAGCACCAGGTCACCATCCTTGAGCACCGCGTCGTTTTGCTGGTAATGCAGGATGCAGCTATTGCGCCCCGCCGCGACAATCGAACCATAGGCCGGCATCTTGGCCCCGCCTTTGCGGAACTCGTAGTCGAGCTCGGCTTCGAGGCTGAACTCATACAACCCTGCCCGGCTGGCCTGCATCGCGCGGATGTGCGCCTGGGCGGAAATCCGCGCGGCCTCGCGCATCACCTTCACTTCTGCCGCCGATTTATACAGGCGCATGTCGTGCAGCAGATGATCCAGGGCAACGTATTCGTTCGGCGGCTGGGCGCCAAGGTGCGCTTTGGAGCGGATCACGTTGATCCAGTCCATCAGGTGCCGATCAAACTCAGGGTTACTGCCCATGGCCGAATAGACCCGGTCGCGGCCTTCGATCAGGCCCGGCAGGATGTCGTCGATGTCGGTGATGGGAAAGGCATCGTCAGCACCGAAGTCGCGAATGGCGCCTTCCTGACCGGCACGCAGACCGTCCCATAACTCGCGTTCGGCATTGCGCTCACGGCAGAACAGGATGTATTCGCCATGCAGGCGTCCGGGCATCAACACGAGAACAGCCTGGGGTTCGGGAAAACCGCTCAGGTACTGAAAATCGCTGTCCTGACGGTAGACGTGCTCGACGTCGCGATTGCGGATAGCAACCGCGGCGGCGGGCAGAATGGCGATGCTGTTGGGTTCCATCTGCGCCATCAAGGCCTTGCGGCGACGGCTGTATTCCGATTTCGGGATATGAATCATGGGCAGATGGCGTTCCCTGGCAGTCGATTAATGCAGTGACGGCTTGGCAGCAGCAGGCGCATCCGGCTTTTTGGTTTCGCTGAACAGCAGCAGCGGTGCAACGCGCAGGTACTCCATCACTTCCATGTAGTCGCTTTCACCGTCGTCGGACACTTCCAGGGCGTCTTGCACCTGGGAAATGGCCGCCAGATCCTGCAGGACTTCCGTGGCTTCGGGGCTCAACATGCTGCTGTCACGGCAGTTCAGGCCGAAACCGCTGAGGAAGCCCTGGCACCATTGGCCCAGTGCAGCGGCACGGTCAGCCAGAGGCTCGTCATCGGTGGGCAGCAACAGTACGACGGTCACGTCGTCACCGGTAAGCTCGCCCTTGACCATCTCCTGCAAGCCGATCAAGGCATTGCGGACGTTATCCTGCGGCTCGCTTTCGAGCAGCTCGGCGGCATCGACCAGCCAGCCCTCGGCATCGAAGCCGGCACCGGCGCAACTGCGCCCGAGCAACAGGCCATGCAGTTCGGCAGGCGAGACGTTATGACCGCTGGAAGTCAGCAGGGTGGTGAAGGCTTGGTACGGGGAATTCTGAATGGGCATGGGCAGCTAGGCGCCAGACGGCGCTATGTCTAGAATGAAGGCCTTGTATCCTACATCGACAGACTCGCCAAGACTATTAAAGGCTGTCCGCCAGCTACCACACACTAGACACAATCTCAGTGGACACAATGGAAGACACAGACCTGCAAGCGCTGATGGCGAGACTCGAGTTGCTAATTGACCGAGTCGAGCAACTAAAGAGCCAAAACGGACTCCTATTAGCTCAGGAAAAGACCTGGCGCGAGGAACGCGCGCACCTCATTGAAAAAAACGAAATCGCCCGGCGTAAGGTCGAATCGATGATTTCGCGCCTCAAGGCCCTGGAGCAAGACTCATGAGTTCAAGCAATAGCGTTACCGTGCAGATCCTCGATAAAGAATATTCGATCATCTGCCCCCAGGAAGAGCGCAGCAATCTGGTGAGCGCCGCCCGTTACCTGGACGGCAAGATGCGCGAAATCCGCAGCAGCGGCAAAGTCATCGGCGCCGACCGCATCGCCGTGATGGCAGCCCTGAACATCACCCACGATCTTCTGCACAAGGAAGAACGCCCGGATGTGCAGGCCAGCGGCTCGACGCGAGAGCAGGTTCGCGACCTTCTGGATCGTGTCGATCTGGTGCTCGCGACCGATCCGGACGTCACCAAGGGCTGAAACGCGAAACAGCTTGAGGTATACTCGCATCACTCCCTGGGGTGCTTGCCAGTTGACCACGTCCCTGAGCCGATTCGCACTACCCTGGAGGTTGCACGTTGGGCTGGTGTGCATGTCCGCTAGACGGAAAGCCTTAAAGCCTACTGCATCTTCCACCTTGAACTTTCGGGTTCAAGGGCTAAGTCAGCAGCGGTTCATCCGGGGAGCCTGATTCCAGTCCGATGCCGGTTTAAATACCGGCATCGGCTTTTTTACGGGTACGATTTGAGTACCCGCCCTCCCGAGCCCGAATTCATGACCGAACCTGCGCTGCTTCCCCGCCCGCAACTTCGACGCATGCTGCGCAAGGCCCGCCGCGCACTCACACCCAGTCAGCAACGCCAGGCCGCTCGCGGGCTGTATAAGCAATTGGCCCAGCACCCGCTGTTTCGCCGCGCCAGACACCTCTCCTTTTATTTGCCCACCGACGGTGAAATAGACCCGCGCCTGCTGCTGCGTGCCGCTCAACGTCGGGGCAAAGCGACGTACCTACCGGTGCTCAGTGCCTGGCCGCGAACCAAAATGGTGTTCCAGCGGATCCGTCCGGGCGAAAAGCTCATACCCAACCGCTTCCGCATCCTTGAACCCCGGCACAACGTTGCCCGCCAACGAAAAGTCTGGACGCTGGACCTTGTGCTGCTGCCCTTGGTGGGGTTTGACGATGTCGGTGGACGACTGGGGATGGGTGGCGGCTTCTACGATCGAAGCCTGGCGTACATGGCCCGACGCAAAAACTGGCGCAAGCCGACGCTGTTGGGATTGGCCCATGAATGTCAGAAGGTCGAGCGGCTGGCTCAGGCGAGCTGGGATGTGCCGTTGCAAGGAACGGTGACAGACAAGGCGTGGTATTTCGCAGGTTAGCCCTGCAAAGGAAAAGCTTGCTCGCGGCAGGGGGTTTTCAGGCGCATCGATGTTGAATGTGACGCCGTCATCGCGAGCAAGCTTTGCTCCTACAGGTGCGGCGTCGAAAGACAGGTCTAGCGCTTGTAAGCCGACGGCTGTTGTTGCTGAGCGATTTCAATCGGCGCATCGGGGTTGTTGTTCCACAGGCTTTGGGCATAGCCGGTGGTCACGACGCCGAGACCGAACAAAATAACCAATATCCATAGTAAATCCGGTTTGCGTTTCATCGATTGCCCCCCAAAGGCACATCAACACGATGACAGCAGCGGTTTCCGTTGTAGGCCGTGCAGCAGCGTCAAGCTAAGAAGGCCGGCATTTTGCGACAACGTGACCCTACACGCAAACGCTGGCGTCAACCGACTGTCGGTTTGTCATAAAATTGCCTGACAACTTGCCCACTCAACCCGCAAGGAGCAAAACCATGGCCTATTGGCTGATGAAATCCGAGCCCGACGAGCTCTCGATCAAAGATCTGGAGAAGCTTGGCAGCGCGCGCTGGGACGGTGTTCGCAACTACCAGGCGCGCAATTTCCTGCGAGCCATGGCGGTGGGTGACGAGTTTTTCTTTTATCACTCCAGTTGCCCTGAGCCCGGTATTGCCGGGATCGGAAAGATTGTCGAAGCGGCGTATCCGGACCCGACGGCGCTGGAGCCAGAGAGTCATTATTACGATCCGAAGGCCACGCCTGAGAAAAACGCCTGGAGTGCGATTGATGTCGCACATGTCGAGACGTTTCCCAAGGTGCTTAAGCTGGATTACCTGAAGCAGCAGACAGCGTTGGCGCAGATGCCGCTGGTGCAGAAGGGTTCGAGATTGTCGGTGATGCCGGTGACGGCCGAGCAATGGGCAGCGGTACTCGATTTACGTTAAATAGGCAGAACCACCCGGTCATCCTCTTTTCTGCGCTCAATAGAGTTAGGCTGCCCCTCAGTTGACTGGTATCAACTCGCCCCGGCGTTAGATCAACCAGACTAGGACGCAACAGCCGCAGGATGCCCGCATGTCTACGCACAGTCGCTCTTCAATATTGTTTGTCAGTGCTTTAGTGATACTGCTGCTGGGTGCCGGGGGCTTTGGCTACTGGAAGTCGACGCATGACCGCTTGCCCGAAGGTTTGTACGTCGGCAATGGCCGCCTCGAAGCCACCGAAGTACAGATCGCCAGTAAAACACCCGGGCGACTGGCCGAAGTACTCGTCGATGAAGGCGACAAGGTCAGCAAAGGCCAACTCCTGGCCCGCATGGACACCCGCACCCTTGAAGCCCAACGCAATCAGGCCGAAGCCGAAGTATTGCGCGCCCGGGAGAATCTCGCCGCCGCCCAGGCCAACGTGCAATTGCGCCAGAGCGAACAACTGCTCGCGCAACAAGAGCTCAAGCGTTCCCAGGAACTGTTCAAGCACGGTTTCGTCAGTGGCCAGATCATCGATCAACAGCAGGCGCGGCGGGACACCGGCGGCGCAGCGGTCGCCGCGGCCCGAGCCCAGGTCTCGGCAGTCGGCGCAGCGATTGGTGCGGCACAGGCCCAAGTCGCGATGTTGGCCAGTGAAATCGACGACAGCAGCCTGCGGGCGCCCATCGAAGGAGTGATCCAGTTGCGCATGGCCGAACCCGGCGAAGTGCTCGGTGCAGGCGGACGGGTTTTGTTGCTGATCGACCCCAACGACCAATACATGAACCTCTACCTCCCGACCTCCGTCACCGGGCGCGTAGCCGTTGGCGATGAAGCACGTATCCTGCTCGATGCCCTGCCCGACAAGCCATTACCCGCCAAAATCACTTTCGTCGCCGGCAAGTCGCAATTCACGCCGAAAGAAGTCGAGACCCGCGATGAGCGGCAGAAACTGGTGTTCCGCGTCAAACTGCGCCTGACCGACCCCAGCGCTCTGCCCCAGGCAAAACCGGGCATGCCTGGCGCCGGTTACGTGCGCACCGCGCCTGTTAGCTGGCCGGCCAATCTGCAATGACTGGCCTGGCGCTGCAAGCCACCGGCGTCAATCACCGTTACGGAAAACAACAGGCCCTGGCCGACATCACTTTCAGCCTTCCCGCCGGCACCCGTTGCGGATTGATCGGCCCGGACGGCGCCGGCAAGTCGAGCTTGCTGGGGCTGATCGCCGGGGTGAAAAGCCTGCAACAAGGTCAACTGGACGTGTTGGGCGGCTCAATCCAGGATCGCCGCCATCGCAACAGCCTCTACCCGCGTATCGCCTTCATGCCTCAGGGTTTGGGCGGCAACCTGTATCCCGAGTTGTCGATCAGCGAGAACATCCACTTTTTCGCCACCCTGTTCGGCCTGTCGAAAGCCGAGTGCGATCAGCGCATGCACAGCCTGCTACTGGCCACCGATCTGCTGCACTTCGCCGATCGCCCGGCCGGCAAGCTTTCGGGCGGCATGAAGCAGAAGCTCGGGCTTTGCTGTGCGCTGATCCATGAGCCTGACCTGCTGATCCTCGATGAGCCGACCACCGGCGTCGATCCGTTGTCCCGGCGGCGCTTCTGGGAACTGGTGGACGATGTGCGCCGCCAGCGCCCGCAACTGACGCTGCTGGTTGCCACGGCATACATGGAAGAAGCCGAGCAGTTCGAACATTGTCTGATGCTCGACGGTGGCAAACTAATCGCCACAGGCCTGAGCAGCGAACTGGCCGCGGTGACCCCCAGCGCTAAACTCGACGAAGCTTTTACCCATTTCCAGGGCGACAGCGGACACGACAACCAAGCCTTGGTGATCCCGCCGCGAACCGGCGCCAATACCGACATCGCCATCGAAGCCCACGACCTTACACTCCGCTTCGGCGACTTCACGGCAGTGGACAAGGTCAGCTTCGCCATCGGTCGCGGGGAAATTTTCGGCTTTCTCGGCTCCAACGGCTGCGGCAAGACCACCACCATGAAAGTCCTCACCGGACTGATACCGGCCAGCGAAGGTTCCGCCACGCTGCTCGGCAAACCGGTGAACGCCAAGGACCTGACCACCCGCAAACGGGTCGGTTTCATGTCGCAGAGCTTCTCGCTGTATGGCGAGTTGAGCGTGCGGCAAAACCTGGATTTGCACGCTCGACTGTTCGATTTACCCAAGGCCCACAGTGACCAGCGCATCGATGAACTGATCCAGCGCTTCAACCTGGTCAACGTTGCCGATCAACAGGCCGGCGGCCTGCCCTTGGGTTTGCGTCAACGCCTATCCTTGGCAGTCGCGGTGCTGCATCGCCCGGAAGTGCTGATCCTCGATGAACCGACCTCCGGCGTCGACCCCGCCGCGCGGGATGACTTCTGGCGATTGCTGATCGAGTTGTCCCGCGAGCAAGGCGTGACGATTTTTCTCTCCACCCACTTCATGAACGAGGCCCAGCGCTGCGACCGCATCTCGCTGATGCACGCCGGCAAGGTGCTGGCCTGTGATACCCCGGCGGCGCTGCAAGAGCAGTTCAAGGGTGAGACTCTGGAGGCGGCGTTTGTTATCTGCCTGGAGCAAGCCCAGGGCCCGGCAGAAACGCCCACGCCCGCAGCGTCCGCCGACGCACTTGTCACACCCGCCGCGCCGATGAAGGAACGTGGTTTCAGTGTCGGGCGCCTGATGGCGGTGGCCAGTCGCGAAGGCAAGGAACTGCTACGCGATAAAGTGCGAATGGCCTTCGCCCTGCTGGGGGCCATTTTCATGATGGTGATCTTCGGCTACGGGATTTCCCTCGACGTGGAAAAACTGGCCTTCGCCGTGTTCGATCAAGACCAGACGCCGCAAAGTCGCACCTACCTGGAGGCGTTCCGCAGCTCACGCTACTTCGCCGAACAGGCACCGATTCGCGACAGCAAAGAACTGCACCGACGCCTGCAACGCTCGGAAATCAAACTGGCGCTGGAGATTCCACCAGGCTTTGGCCGCGACTTGTACGCCGGACTCCAACCGACCGTGGCTGCGTGGCTGGATGGCGGCATGCCGTTTCGCGCCGAGACCAGCCGCAACTATGTGGAAGCGGTGCACCAAGCGAACATCGAGCAGTTAGCCGAGCAAAGCAGCCCTGCGCTGAACCGGCCGCCAGCGGCGAAACTGGAAACCCGTTTCCGCTACAACCAGGACGTGGTCAGCGTTAACGCCATCGGCCCTGGGGTGATGGCGCTGATCCTCGCCTTCATCCCGGCGATGCTCACCGCGCTGGGGATCGTGCGTGAGAAAGAGTTGGGCTCGATCACCAATTTCTACGCCACACCGTTAACCCGGCTGGAATTCCTGTTGGGCAAACAGGCGCCGTATCTGGCGATTAGCCTGGTCAATCTGGCGGTGCTGGTGGCGATGAACCGTTGGCTGTTTGGCGTGCCGTTCAAGGGCAGCGGCGTGACCCTGGCCTTCGGCGGTTTGCTCTACGTGCTGGCCACCACCAGCATGGGCTTGTTGATTTCGGCGTTCACCCGCACCCAGATCGCCGCGATCCTCGGCACCATGATCATCACCAGCCTGCCGACCATCCAGTTTTCCGGGCTGATAGTACCGCGCTCATCCCTCGAAGGCGCAGCGGCCGTGATGGGCATGCTGTTCCCGGCTGGTTACTTCCTCGACATCGCCGTTGGCACCTTCACCAAAGCACTGGACCTGCGACAGTTATGGCCACAATGCCTGGCGCTGTTCGGGTTCTTTCTCGGGTTCACCGGGCTCAGCCTGGTCATGCTGAAAAAGCAGGAGGCCTGATGCATAAGCTTGCGCATATTTTGCGGCTGGGCCTAAAGGAACTGACCAGCCTGCGCCACGACAGTGTGTTACTGCTGTTTCTGTTCTACGCCTTTACCGTGGCGATCTACATGCCCGCCGCCGGCTCCGTTATCGGCGTGCACAACGCCAGCGTGGCCATCGTCGATGAAGATCACAGCCAACTCTCGCGGGAGCTGACCCAGGCCCTGCAACCCCCAGAGTTCCAGCGCCCGGTATTGCTGCCTTACGGGCAACTCGATCAGGTCATGGACAGCGGCCAGTACACGTTCGTGATCAACGTGCCAGCGAATTTCCAGACAGATCTGCTGGCCGGTCGCCAACCGGCGGTGCAGGTCAACGTCGATGCCACGGCAATGAGCCAGGCATTCATGGGCGCGGGCTACATCGGACGGATATTCCAGCGCGAACTGCTGACCTACAGCGGCCAGACCGATCCAGCCAGCAAGGCGCCAGCGCTGCTGACCACTCGCTCGCTGTTCAATACCAATCTGGAAGGAGGCTGGTTCCTGGCGGTGATTCAGATCGTCAACAACATCACCATCCTCGCCATCATCCTCACCGGTACGGCGCTGCTGCGGGAACGGGAACACGGCACCCTCGACCATCTCTTGGTGCTACCACTGACCGCGCTGGAAATCATGTTGGCGAAAATCTGGAGCAACATGCTGGTGGTGGTACTTTGCACCTGGATCTCGCTGGAAGTCATCGTCAAAGGTGCACTGGGCGTGCCGTTGGCGGGATCGATGACGTTGTTTTTGCTGGTGACTGCGGTGTATCTGTTCGCCAGTACGGCGCTGGGGATTTTTCTCGCGACGCTGGCCCGCTCGACGCCGCAGTTCGGTCTGTTAGCGATTCCGGTGATCATCCCGATGTTGCTGCTGTCCGGCGGCAGCACGCCACTGGATAGCATGCCGCAATGGCTGCAATGGGTCATGCAGGGCTCACCGTCGACACATTTTGTCAGCCTGAGCGCCGCGATTCTGTTTCGCGACGCCGGGCTGAGCGTTGTCTGGCCGGACTTGCTCGCGCTGACCGCCATTGGGCTGGTGTTCTTTGCGATTGCGCTGATGCGGTTTCGCAAGAGCCTGGCGTCTTGAGGGAGCGAGCTTGCTACGGGCGGCGTTCCGACGATGAGGCCAGCCCGGACAACAATGACTTACTGAATGATGAGGTTGTTGAACAACAAATCCTCGACCACCGGCTTGCCGGTCTCGTCATTCATGATTTGCTGGGTCTGTCTTAAGGCTTCCTGACGAAGCTTTTCCTTGGCATCCACATTGTTCATCGCCTCAGTCGTTTGCTGGGCAAACAACGCCACCAGTTGATTGCGAATCAACGGTTCATTGGCCTTGACCAGCTTGGTCGCCTCATCACCGGTCACGCGTAACGCTACATCAGCCTTGTAAACCTTGAGCTTCGGCGTCCCGTCCAACCCATAATTGCCCACGAACGGCGGGCTGAGGGTGATGTAGTTAACCTTCGGCGCTGCCTCTTCCTTGGCTTCTTCGGCAATGGCTGCAACAGGCAGCGACAAGGCCAACATCAACATGATCCACGCTTTCACAATTCGCTCCTTATCCGGTTTGCGGTCTAGCATAACGACCCCCTCCTCAAGCACAAGCTTATGGCTGACTATCAGGGTCGGGCATGCTCGTTGACCCATCGACTCACACACCTACACTTATCGGCCATCACTCCCAAAGGAATAGCCCTGATGAAAGCCGTGCTGTGCAAAGCCTTCGGCCCTGCCGAATCGCTGGTGCTGGAAGACGTCGCCAGTCCTGTCGCGAAGAAGAATGAAATCCTGCTGGATGTACATGCCGCCGGGGTGAATTTTCCCGACACGCTGATCATTGAGGGCAAATACCAGTTCAAGCCGCCCTTCCCGTTTTCCCCGGGCGGTGAAGCAGCGGGTGTGGTCAGCGCGGTGGGCGAAAAGGTCAGCCATCTGAAAGTTGGTGACCGGGTCATGGCCCTGACGGGCTGGGGCAGCTTCGCCGAACAGGTGGCCGTTCCCGGCTACAACGTGCTACCGATTCCACCGTCCATGGACTTCAACACCGCCGCCGCCTTCAGCATGACCTACGGCACGTCGATGCATGCGCTCAAACAACGAGGCAACCTGCAACCGGGTGAAACCCTGTTGGTGCTAGGCGCATCCGGCGGCGTCGGGCTGGCCGCTGTGGAAATCGGTAAAGCCATGGGCGCTCGTGTGATTGCCGCCGCCAGCAGCGCGGAGAAACTGGCCGTGGCCAAGGCGGCCGGTGCCGATGAACTGATCAATTACAGTGAAACCAGCCTCAAGGACGAAATCAAGCGCCTGACCGATGGCCAGGGCGCCGACGTGATCTACGACCCGGTCGGCGGCGACCTGTTCGACCAGGCTGTGCGCGCCATCGCCTGGAACGGCCGTCTGCTGGTAGTCGGCTTCGCCAGCGGACGCATTCCGGAATTGCCTGTGAATCTGGCATTGCTCAAGGGCGCCGCGGTCGTCGGCGTATTCTGGGGTTCGTTCGCGCAACGTCAGCCACAGGACAACGCGGCGAACTTCCAGCAGTTGTTCGGCTGGTTCGCGGAAGGCAAGTTAAAGCCGTTGGTGTCGCAGGTTTACCCACTGAGCAATGCCGCGCAGGCAATCAATGATCTCGGCCAGCGCAAGGCCGTCGGGAAAGTGGTGGTGCAGGTTCGCTGAGTGACTCGAAGGCGGTGATCCGGGCTGCAGCAACGCTGTCCAGATCACGCCTTCGACGTGATTAAAGCAACTGTCGAATCTCCTCCGGCAGCAAACTCATGTACTTGCGCACAGGGCTCGCCCTGCATTGCTGGACAATCGTCGGCACACGCTTGTTCAGCTTTGCGATCCATTCCAGCCGTTGTTCCTTCGGCAACTGGGTGGTGTGAAAGACGTTCGACAGATATGCGCGGGTGTAATGAAACGGTCTGGCATCAATCCAGGCGTACTCCGGTACATGGAGCAACTCTTCGTTAATGTCACGGCACTTCAGTCCTTTGATCCACTGATTGGTATGAATGGGCGAAGTCAGATCCAGTCGGAATACCAGCGGCGCGACCACTTCCAACTCAGATGGTCGATCGTCTTTGACAACCCACGGTTTGAACCGCCACTTCTCAATCGTCACTCTAGAAGCTTCAGCCAGGTCCGGGTGGTCGGACTCCAGAATCTTCACCCGGTTAACCGAACCATCGGCATTGACATAGAAGCTGACCCGAACATCACCGGTGAACCCGGCCCGCTGGAGGTTCCTGGGGTACGTCGGCCGGGGATTATCCTCCGGTATCAGAAGCACTTCCTGCGCCTTGACCTCTACTGCCAACACCAGCAAAAGCAAAATGGCTAACCGCCGCATACCGCTCTCCTCCATGAACAAAACTCCAAAACTGCTTCCTGCAAAGGTTACGGCTCAACGCCCTGAAACAGAACGTCACGACTTCCTGTTTGAACGAAGGATCCTTCCGAGAACCTTCCGTTAAAACGAGAAGATGCAGCGCTGAATGACGCGAAGGTAACGTTTCCCACAACGTCCTGCACTTACGTCTGAGCGACATGTTCGTAAAAGAACATGCGATCTTCAATATTTCCGCTGTTTGACCTATGCGAACCGGTGCTATTTTCGGTAACGAAACTGTAACATTCGCATCCGCAGTCAAAACAAGAAAACTGGAGCTCTTGAATGTTTGCTTTCTTTCGTCCTGCCGCACATCAGGCTCCATTGCCTGACGAAAAAATAGACAGCATCTACCGACGTCATCGCTGGCAAATTTTTGCCGGGATTTTCATCGGCTATGCAGGTTATTACCTGCTGCGTAAAAACTTCTCCCTGGCCATGCCCTATCTCATCGAAGAGGGTTACACCCGCGGTGAATTGGGTCTGGCGTTGTCGGCCATTGCCATCGCTTACGGCTTGTCCAAGTTCCTGATGGGCATCGTTTCCGACCGCTCCAACCCGCGCTTTTTCCTGCCGTTCGGCCTGCTGGTGTCGGCGGGGGTCATGTTCATTTTCGGTTTCGCTCCGTGGGCGACGTCGAGCGTGACCATCATGTTCATCCTGCTCTTCATCAATGGATGGGCGCAGGGCATGGGCTGGCCGCCAAGCGGACGAACCATGGTTCATTGGTGGTCGCAGAAAGAACGCGGTGGCGTGGTGTCACTGTGGAACGTGGCGCATAACGTTGGCGGAGGCCTGATTGGCCCGCTGTTCCTGCTCGGCATGGGCCTGTTCAATGACTGGCACGCTGCATTCTATGTGCCCGCCGCGGTCGCATTGGCGGTAGCGGTATTTGCCTTCGCTACGATGCGCGATACCCCGCAATCGGTCGGCCTGCCGCCCATTGAGAAGTACAAGAACGATTACCCGGAAGGCTACGATGCCAGCCACGAAGAAGAATTCAGCGCCAAGGAAATCTTCGTCAAGTACGTGCTGCGCAACAAAATGCTCTGGTACATCGCCTTGGCCAACGTTTTTGTTTACCTGTTGCGCTACGGCGTACTGGACTGGGCGCCGACCTATCTGAAGGAAGCCAAGGGCTTCTCCGTGGATAAAACCTCCTGGGCCTATTTCTTCTACGAGTGGGCCGGTATTCCGGGCACGCTGCTGTGCGGCTGGATGTCGGACAAGATCTTCCGTGGCAACCGTGGCCTGACCGGCATGGTGTTCATGGCCCTGGTGACCGTGGCGACACTGGTGTACTGGCTGAATCCGGCCGGCAACCCGACGGTGGATATGATCGCATTGGTTTCGATTGGCTTCCTGATCTACGGCCCGGTCATGCTGATCGGTTTGCAGGCACTGGAACTCGCGCCGAAAAAAGCGGCGGGTACTGCGGCAGGTTTCACGGGGCTGTTCGGCTATCTGGGCGGTTCGGTCGCGGCCAGTGCAGCGATGGGCTACACCGTGGACCACTTCGGTTGGGATGGCGGCTTCGTGCTGCTGATCGGCTCGTGTCTGCTGGCAATGGCGTTCCTCGCCCCCACGCTGTGGCACAAACAAGTGGCCAGTCAGGGCCGTGAAGCGGTTGCCTGATCGCCCGATGACCTGCAGCGCTTGAGCCGCGCCTCCAGATTTCGGTCTGGCATGGCGTGGCTGCGCAGGGCGTGTGCGGTTTGCTCGACATAATCGCGAGTCGTGCCGTATCGCCCGCAAGCGCTTTCGAACACCTGGCTCAGCACATGATCCGGCAAGTTGCCGGCGTAGCTGGGCAGGTGTCGCTCCAACACAAAGCCCAATGCCTGAACCTGACTGCCGTCTTCGAGACGGCAGTTGAGCCAGTGCGGGCGATAGGACGGGAATGGCATTTCGCGTTGCCACAGGGCGTAAAGCGAGGCATCAAGTTGCTCTTCGGGCAAGCGATAGGCAAAACCGCTGCAAGAGCCGCCACGATCCAGACCAAAGACCAGACCCGGCACTTCCGGTGTGCCGCGATGTTCGTGGGACCACAGGTACAGGCCGCGGTGATAGCCATGCACTCGGCCGCGCACACGTTCAACGGCCGGGCATTCAGGGCGCCAGATCAACGAACCATAAGCGAACAACCAGACCGGCCCACCTTTGTGACGCGCCATGGTCGACTGCATCGAGCTAAGCAATTGTTCGTGAGTGAGCTGCGGCCCCAGATCGAGCCGCGGAGGGTAAGCCAGATTCAAAAAAGCAGATTCAATGGCGCTCATGGCGATTAGCGTTCAGCTCCCCGCGAGTGAAGAATTACTTAATAGAACGCACCGCTGTAACAATAAGGCACATATGTTTTAAGGCAATTTAAGTGCCATGGCACAGTTCTTTAAAAGTTGCCTTTGAGAGATATAACCTACCGGTATTTATAAGATTCTATAAATACCGATCGGCTATATGGGGAGTTATAACGAATAGAGCGAGGATCAAGATCGTGGATCAAGATCGCGGATCAAGATCGCGGATCAAGATCGCGGCGCGTACGCAAATACGTCGGCACGCATCTGATGAGCATCCATACCCGCTTCGACCAGCGCATCCAGCGTGCCGTAGACCATCGCCGGAGAGCCGCTCGCGTACACATGAAGTGGCTTCAGGTCCTGAAAGTCCTCGCATACCGCTTCATGCAACATGCCGCAACGTCCTTCCCAGCCACATTGATCGCTGACGACTTTATGCAAAAACAGGTTAGGCAGCTTCCGCCATTCATCCCAATGCTCGATTTCATAGAAATCTTCAGGACGACGCACACCCCAATACAGATGGACCGGATGTTTGAAACCCGCAGCCCGGCAATGCTCGATCAGGCTATGGATCTGCCCCATGCCCGTGCCAGCGGCGATCAGCACCAGTGGACCGTCCGGCAATTCCGCCAGATGGGTATCGCCGAACGGCATCTCGATGCGCACTAACGGGTTGCGTTGCAGCTGTTCGATCAGGCTGAGCGCACTACTTTCGCGCGCCAGCACATGGATTTGCAGGTCTCGTCCCGCGTGGGGTGCCGAGGCCAGGGAAAATGCGGATTTTTCGCCGTTCTCGCGCTCGATCATCAAATACTGACCGGCATGATAGCGAGGTGGTTTACCAGCGGGCGCTCGCAGGCTGACTCGCCAGGTGTCACCGCCGACGTCCCTGCATTCAATGACCTGACACGCCAAACTGCGCACCGGCAATTCTCCCAGCGCGAGCACGCCATCCCACAGCACGATGCAGTCTTCCAGCGGCTCTGCTATGCAAGTGTAGAACTCGCCGTGGTCGCGCACATTGCCGGCCTGCTCGACCCGACCTTCCACCAACAGTGCAGCGCACACATGGCAATTGCCGTTGCGGCAGCTCTGCGGGCACTCATAGCCCAGGCGCCGCGCTCCATCAAGAATCCGCTCGCCGGGCAGAATCTCAAGCACTGCTCCGGAAGGCTGCAAGGTTACACGCATCAATCTATTCCTAACTGATTCCAGATGGCATCGATCCGTTGGGTCACGGCTTCGTCCTTGACGATGACCCGGCCCCACTCGCGGGTGGTTTCGCCCGGCCATTTATGCGTGGCATCGAGCCCCATCTTCGATCCCAGGCCGGATACCGGCGAGGCGAAGTCGAGGTAGTCGATCGGCGTGTTATCGATCATCACCGTGTCGCGCTTGGGGTCCATGCGCGTGGTGATGGCCCAGATCACGTCGTTCCAGTCACGTGCGTTGATATCGTCGTCACAGACGATAACGAACTTGGTGTACATGAACTGTCGCAAAAACGACCAGACACCCAGCATTACCCGCTTCGCATGGCCGGGATAGGACTTCTTCATGGTCACAATGGCCATGCGGTACGAGCAGCCTTCAGGCGGCAGGTAGAAGTCGGTGATCTCCGGGAACTGCTTCTGCAGGATCGGCACGAACACTTCGTTCAGGGCGACACCCAGAATCGCCGGCTCATCCGGCGGACGACCGGTGTAGGTGCTGTGGTAGATCGGTTTGATCCGGTGGGTGATGCGCTCGACGGTGAACACCGGGAAGCTGTCGACTTCGTTGTAGTAACCGGTGTGGTCGCCATACGGACCTTCGTCGGCCATTTCACCCGGATGAATCACGCCTTCAAGAATGATCTCGGCGGTGGCCGGTACTTGCAGATCGTTGCCGCGGCATTTCACCAGTTCGGTGCGGTTGCCCCGCAGCAGACCGGCGAAGGCGTATTCGGAGAGGCTGTCAGGGACAGGCGTCACGGCACCGAGGATGGTTGCCGGATCAGCGCCCAGGGCCACAGACACCGGGAACGGCTGACCAGGATGCTTCTCGCACCACTCACGATAATCCAGCGCGCCGCCACGGTGGCTCAACCAGCGCATGATGACCTTGTTGCGGCCGATCACTTGCTGACGGTAGATACCCAGGTTCTGGCGATCTTTGTTCGGACCTTTGGTAACCGTCAGGCCCCACGTGATCAGCGGACCGACGTCGCCGGGCCAGCAGGTCTGCACGGGCAGCATCGAAAGGTCGACGTCGTCGCCTTCGATGACCACTTCCTGGCACACCGCGTCTTTGACGACCTTGGGTGCCATGGCGATGATCTTGCGAAAAATCGGCAGTTTGGACCAGGCGTCTTTCAGGCCCTTCGGTGGCTCGGGTTCCTTGAGGAACGCCAGCAGCTTACCGATTTCGCGCAACTCGCTGACCGCTTCGGCGCCCATACCCAGCGCGACGCGCTCAGGTGTGCCGAACAGGTTACCGAGTACAGGAATGTCGTAGCCCGTCGGGTTTTCGAAAAGCAGGGCCGGGCCTTTGGCGCGCAAGGTGCGATCGCACACTTCGGTCATTTCGAGTACTGGGGACACCGGAACCTGGATGCGCTTGAGTTCGCCGCGCTTTTCCAGACCGCTGATAAAGTCGCGCAAGTCGCGATACTGCATGCGTGAGCCTCGTATTGCCGTGGCGTTCGGGGTTGGCAGTTTAGCGCCGAACCCTTCTGTTCAGAACAACGAACTGCCGTTCATCAAAAATCAGATAGCAAAAAGCCGGGTTTCCCCGGCTTTTGCTGGTCTATCGACTTACTTGCGTTTCATCGACAGGAAGAACTCATCATTGGTCTTGGTCGTCTTCAACTTGTCGACCAGGAACTCGATGGCAGCGATTTCGTCCATCGGGTGCAGCAGCTTGCGCAGAATCCACATGCGTTGCAACTCGTCGTCGGCCGTCAGCAACTCTTCACGGCGGGTGCCGGAACGGTTGATGTTGATGGCCGGGAAAACGCGTTTTTCAGCGATACGACGGTCCAGAGGCAGTTCCATGTTGCCGGTGCCTTTGAATTCTTCGTAGATCACTTCGTCCATCTTCGAGCCGGTTTCAACCAGCGCCGTGGCGATGATGGTCAGCGAACCGCCTTCTTCGATGTTCCGCGCGGCACCGAAGAAACGTTTCGGTTTCTCCAGGGCGTGGGCATCGACACCACCGGTGAGTACCTTGCCGGAGCTCGGGATCACGGTGTTGTAGGCGCGAGCCAGACGGGTGATGGAGTCAAGCAGGATCACCACGTCTTTCTTGTGTTCGACCAGGCGCTTGGCCTTTTCGATCACCATTTCGGCAACCTGCACGTGGCGGGTTGGCGGCTCGTCGAACGTCGAGGCAACCACTTCGCCACGCACGGTGCGCTGCATTTCGGTTACTTCTTCCGGACGCTCATCGATCAGCAAAACGATCAGGTGAACTTCAGGGTTGTTACGAGCGATGTTCGCCGCGATGTTCTGCAGCATGATCGTCTTACCGGCTTTCGGCGGTGCAACAATCAGACCGCGCTGGCCTTTGCCGATCGGGGCGCACAGGTCGATCACACGACCGGTCAAATCTTCGGTGGAACCGTTGCCGGCTTCCATCTTCATGCGCACAGTCGGGAACAGCGGGGTCAGGTTCTCGAAGAGAATCTTGTTTTTCGCGTTCTCGGGACGATCGTAGTTGATCGTGTCGACCTTGAGCAGCGCGAAATAACGCTCGCCTTCCTTTGGAGGGCGGATCTTGCCAACGATGGTGTCACCGGTGCGCAAGTTGAAACGACGAATCTGGCTTGGCGAGACGTAGATATCGTCAGGGCCAGCGAGATAGGAAGCGTCAGCGGAGCGAAGGAAGCCGAAGCCGTCCTGGAGAATCTCCAGCACGCCATCACCGGAGATTTCCTCGCCGCTTTTAGCGTGCTTTTTGAGCAGGGAGAAAATCACGTCCTGCTTGCGCGAACGGGCCATATTTTCTATGCCCATCTGTTCGGCCAATTCGAGCAGTTCGGTAATCGGCTTTTGCTTGAGTTCAGTCAGATTCATATAGGAATGACGTAATCATTTATGGAGGGGGGAAATTAAGCTTTTGGCTTAATGAGGCCGCGCCGCAGAGAAGGCGACAGGATCGCGTACTTATTCGAAAAGGAGTGCGTCGGCGACGGCTAGCAGGGGGCAATGGAGAAACCAGTGCGGGGCCGAATGTACCACCTGAGTTTCGGAGCGTCTAGCCCTCAATAACGAAAAAGCCCCGCAATTAGCGGGGCCTTTTTTCGGACACTTTACATCGACACTTAGATGTTGGCGTCGAGGAAAGCAGCCAGTTGCGACTTCGACAGTGCGCCAACCTTGGTCGCTTCAACGTTTCCGTTCTTGAACAGCATCAGGGTCGGGATACCACGCACGCCGTGCTTGGCCGGAGTTTCCTGGTTCTCGTCGATGTTCAGCTTGGCAATAGTCAGCTTGCCTTTGTAGGTTTCTGCAATCTCGTCCAGAACAGGAGCGATCATTTTGCAAGGGCCGCACCATTCAGCCCAGTAGTCGACCAGTACAGCGCCTTCGGCCTTGAGTACATCGGCCTCGAAGCTAGCGTCGCTAACGTGTTTGATAAGATCGCTGCTCATGGAAGTCTCCAGGTTGTAAGCAAAAAAACGTGGCCCATCATAGCTGCCCTTCCCTCGTTCAGGAAGGTGCAGATGATTGAGTCTCGCTATGGTGCTGCATGAGTTTGGGTATAGCTCAAGTCAAGGAGTGACGGGGCCGGAGGAGAGAAATTCGGTGCGTAATCCGACATTGGGTGCTTTCAAGGCAGCCATCGCGAGCAGTCACCGGCTTTCCTGCGCCGGATCAATGCTTTGAACACTGCGCGTTGGCGGCAGCGTTTGATCGTGGCACGATGTCGAGGTTATCGACCGAGACCCCCTGACCATGCCGCAATCCCAAGCCAAGAATCTGTCCCTGATCGCCGCAATCGACCTGGGCTCTAACAGCTTTCACATGGTCGTGGCCAAAGCCCAGAACGGCGAAATCCGTATTCTCGAACGTCTCGGGGAGAAGGTTCAGCTGGCCGCCGGCATCGACGATGAACGCCAGCTCAACGAAGAATCCATGCAACGCGGCCTGGACTGCCTGAAGCGCTTTGCCCAACTGATCAACGGTATGCCTTTGGGTGCCGTGCGAATCGTTGGCACCAACGCCCTGCGTGAAGCCCGCAACCGCGGCGAATTCATCCGCCGCGCCGAAGCCATTCTCGGACACCCCGTGGAAGTCATCTCCGGCCGCGAAGAAGCGCGCCTGATTTACCTCGGCGTTTCCCACACCCTCGCCGACACCCCGGGCAAACGTCTGGTGGCGGACATCGGCGGCGGCAGTACTGAATTCATCATCGGCCAGCGTTTCGAACCGCTGCTGCGCGAAAGCCTGCAAATGGGCTGCGTGAGCTTCACCCAGCGCTATTTCAAGGACGGCAAGATCACTCCGGCCCGCTACGCCCAGGCGTACACGGCGGCACGCCTGGAGATCATGAGCATCGAACACGCCCTGCACCGCCTGACCTGGGATGAAGCCATCGGCTCCTCGGGCACCATCCGCGCCATCGGTCTTGCGCTGAAGGCTGGCGGTCATGGTACTGGCGAGGTGAATGCCGAAGGCCTCGCCTGGCTCAAGCGCAAGCTGTTCAAACTGGGCGACGTCGAGAAAATCGATTTCGAAGGCATCAAGCCTGACCGTCGGGCGATTTTCCCGGCCGGCCTGGCGATTCTTGAAGCAATCTTCGATGCCCTCGAACTGCAGCGCATGGACCACTGTGAAGGCGCCCTTCGCGAAGGCGTGCTGTACGACCTGCTGGGCCGTCATCATCACGAAGACGTCCGCGAGCGTACGCTCAGCTCGTTGATGGAGCGTTATCACGTCGATCTGGAACAGGCTGCACGGGTTGAACGCAAAGCGCTGCACGCGTTCGATCAAGTTGCCGAAGATTGGGACCTGGACGAGGGTGTCTGGCGTGAATTGCTCGGCTGGGCAGCCAAGGTCCATGAAGTGGGCCTGGACATTGCTCACTATCATTACCACAAGCACGGCGCCTACCTGATCGAGCACTCCGACCTTGCCGGATTCTCCCGAGAAGACCAGCAAATGCTCGCTTTGCTGGTGCGTGGTCATCGACGCAACATTCCAAAAGACAAGTTTGCCGAGTTTGGTGATGACGGCATCAAGCTGATTCGCCTGTGCGTTCTGTTGCGCTTTGCAATCCTGTTCCATCACATCCGCGGCACACAGGAAATGCCTCAGGTGATACTGCGCGCCAATCGCGACAGTCTGGATGTGTTGTTCCCGGCCAACTGGCTGGACGAAAACCAGCTGACCCAGGCTGATTTCGCGCTGGAAGCGGAATGGCTGACGCGGGTTGGTTTCGTGCTCAACGTCCGTTAAAGCTGTCGCGGTATTTGATGATTCGCACCCCCTGTAGGAGCTGCCGAAGGCTGCGATCTTTTGATTCTTAAAAGCAAGATCAAAAGATCGCAGCCTTCGGCAGCTCCTACAGGGGGTGGTTCAGGCAGATAAATAAAAATGGCGATCCGCAGGGATCGCCATTTTTTTGCTTCGACTAATGCTGCTTAACGCACTGCCAGAATCGGACTGCCCAACCGCTCCAGCAGCGTGGCCTGGGCACTGCGTGGGTTCTGGTTGCCGGTCGGCGTGTTGCGGATGTAGCGACCGTCAGACTGCAGGCTCCAGCTGTGAGTGTTATCGGTGAGATAAAGCTCCAGCTCTTTCTTGACCCGCATGACCAGCTTCTTGCCCTCCACCGGGAAACAGGTCTCGACGCGCTTGTCGAGGTTGCGCTCCATCCAGTCGGCGCTGGACAGGAACATCTGTTCTTCGCCGCCATTGAGGAAGTAGAAGACCCTTGTGTGCTCCAGGAAGCGACCGATGATCGAGCGCACGTGAATGTTGTGCGAAACCCCGGCGATGCCAGGACGCAGGCAGCACATGCCGCGCACCACCAGATCGATACGCACCCCGGACTGGCTGGCCTTGTACAACGCGCGAATGATCTTCGGATCGGTCAGCGAGTTGAACTTGGCGATGATGTGCGCCGGTTTGCCGTCGAGGGCGAACTGGGTCTCCCGGGCAATCATGTCGAGCATGCCCTTCTTCAGCGTGAAGGGTGCGTGCAGCAGCTTCTTCATGCGCAGGGTTTTACCCATGCCGATCAACTGACTGAACAACTTGCCGACGTCTTCGCACAAGGCGTCGTCCGACGTCAGCAGGCTGTAGTCGGTGTACAGACGGGCGTTGGCCGCGTGGTAGTTACCGGTGCCCAAGTGCGCGTAACGCACGATCTCACCGGCTTCGCGGCGCAGGATCAGCATCATCTTGGCGTGCGTCTTGAAGCCGACCACACCGTAGATCACCACTGCGCCGGCTGCCTGCAGACGGCTGGCGAGTTGCAGGTTGGATTCTTCATCGAACCGCGCACGCAATTCGATCACCGCGGTGACTTCCTTGCCGTTGCGCGCGGCATCGACCAGTGCATCGACGATTTCCGAGTTGGCGCCGGAGCGGTACAGCGTCTGACGGACCGCCAGTACATGCGGGTCCTTCGCGGCCTGACGCAGCAGGTCGACGACCGGCGTGAAGGACTCGAACGGGTGCAGCAACAGGATGTCCTGCTTGCTGATCACGCTGAAGATGTTCTCACTGTTCTGCAGCAGCTTCGGGATCTGCGGCGTGAACGGCATGTATTGCAGCTCGCGCTGACTGTCCAGGCCAGTGATGCTGAACAGACGGGTCAGGTTCACCGGGCCGTTGACCTGATACAGCTCGGTTTCGTGCAGGTTGAACTGCTTGAGCAAGTAGTCGGACAGGTGTTTAGGGCAAGTGTCAGCCACTTCCAGACGCACCGCGTCACCGTAGCGACGGGAAAACAGCTCGCCGCGCAGGGCGCGGGCCAGGTCTTCCACGTCTTCGGTATCCACCGCGAGGTCGGCGTTTCGGGTCAGGCGGAACTGGTAGCAGCCCTTGACCTTCATGCCTTGGAACAGGTCATCGGCGTGCGCGTGGATCATTGACGACAGGAACACATAATTGTCGCCAGAGCCGCCCACTTCTTCCGGCAACTTGATAACGCGCGGGAGTAGACGCGGGGCCGGAATGATCGCCAGACCGGAATCGCGACCGAAAGCGTCGATGCCTTCGAGCTCGACGATGAAGTTCAGGCTCTTGTTCACCAACAGCGGGAACGGGTGCGTCGGGTCGAGGCCGATCGGGGTGATGATCGGCGCGATCTCGTCGCGGAAATAACGGCGCACCCAGGTTTTGATCTTGGTGGTCCAGTGACGCCGACGGATGAAGCGGACCTGATGCTTTTCCAGTTCCGGCAACAGAATGTCGTTGAGGATCGCGTACTGGCGGTCGACGTGGCCGTGTACCAGCTCACTGATGCGCGCCAGAGCCTGATGCGGTTGCAGGCCGTCGGCACCGGCTTGTTCACGGGCGAAGGTGATCTGCTTCTTCAGGCCGGCAACACGAATCTCGAAGAACTCGTCCAGGTTGCTGGAGAAGATCAGCAGGAACTTCAGCCGCTCCAGCAAGGGGTAGGACTCATCCAGCGCCTGCTCCAGCACCCGGATGTTGAACTGCAGTTGCGAGAGCTCGCGGTGGATGTACAGGCTGCTGTCATCCAGGCCGGGAATGGCAATCGCGGGCGCCGCCGAAACGGGCTCGGCCACTACCGTGGGGGGAGCAGGCTCAAGCTCCGGCGGCGTTTCGGCAATTTGCTCCACCACGGGTTGAGCTTCTTTTACGGCAACTTCAGTGAGTCCTTCGGTATTCATGACCTTTTCCTGGAGGGCTATTTTTGCTCTCGTAGCAATTGAGCGGCACGGACGGCAAAGTAAGTCAGGATGCCATCGGCGCCTGCACGTTTAAAAGCGGTCAGGGATTCGAGGATAACCCCTTCGCTCAACCAGCCATTCTGGATTGCCGCCATGTGCATGGCGTATTCGCCGCTGACTTGGTAAACAAACGTCGGCACTTTGAATTCTTCTTTGACCCGGTAAAGGATGTCCAGGTACGGCATGCCTGGCTTGACCATGACCATGTCCGCGCCTTCTGACAAGTCTGCCGCCACTTCGTGCAGGGCTTCGTTGCTGTTCGCCGGGTCCATCTGATAGGAGGCCTTGTTGGCCTTGCCCAGGTTCAGCGCCGAACCGACCGCATCGCGGAACGGCCCGTAGTACGCGCTGGCGTACTTCGCCGAGTAGGCCATGATCCGCACGTTGACGTGATCGGCCAGTTCCAGTGCTTCGCGGATCGCCTGGATCCGACCGTCCATCATGTCCGAGGGGGCCACCACCTGGGCGCCTGCCTCGGCGTGGGACAAGGCCTGCTTGACCAGCGCATCGACGGTGATGTCGTTCTGCACATAGCCTTCTTCGTCGAGGATACCGTCCTGCCCGTGGGTGGTGAACGGGTCCAGGGCGACGTCGGTGATCACGCCAAGCTCCGGGAACTGCGCTCGCAGCGCTCGCGTGGCGCGTTGGGCAATACCGTTGGGGTTCCAGGCTTCGGCGGCGTCCAGGGACTTGAGTTCCGGCGGGGTCACCGGAAACAGTGCCAGGGCCGGAATGCCCAGCTCGACCCACTTCGCCGCTTCTTCCAGCAACAAGTCGATGGTCAGGCGTTCGACACCCGGCATCGAGGCCACCGCTTCACGACGGTTTTCACCGTCCAGCACAAACACCGGCAGGATCAGGTCATCGACGGTCAGAACGTTTTCACGGACCAGTCGACGCGAAAAATCATCGCGACGGTTGCGACGCAGGCGGGTTGCAGGAAACAAACGATTGGCGGGGGTGAAACTCACGGCAGACTCCTGAGCCCGTGCTGACGGGCGAGCGTGACAGTTATAAGCGGGCATTATGACCGTCGTGTGACAGTTATGTGCACTCCCATATTCTGTAGCCACATTCCATTGTCCTTGTAGGAAATGTTCACGTCGAGACACATTTGGACACTTTCATGAATGTGCACGAAGGGTTAGGCTGCGCGTTCATTTCGCCAGCACCCAGACAATGCTCCAGCAATTTCTTCAGGAATTCGGGTATTTCGCCCTCTTTCTCGGCACGTTCTTCGAAGGCGAAACCATTCTGGTGCTCGCGGGCTTCCTCGCGTTTCGCGGATACATGGACATCAAGATCGTCACCATCGTGGCGTTCTGTGGCAGTTACGCGGGTGACCAGCTGTGGTACTTCCTGGGTCGCAAGCACGGGCGCAAGTTGCTCGCGCGTAAACCACGCTGGCAGTTGCTGGGTGATCGGGCGCTGGAGCATATCCGCAAGCACCCCGACATCTGGGTCCTGAGTTTTCGGTTTGTCTACGGTTTGCGCACCGTCATGCCCGTGGCGATTGGCCTGTCGGGCTATCCGCCGGGACGCTATCTGTTGCTGAACGGCATCGGCGCGGCGATCTGGGCAAGCGCGCTGGCAGCGGCGGCTTATCACTTCGGCGCGGTGCTTGAAGGCATGCTCGGCAGCGTCAAGAAATACGAGCTATGGGTGCTCGGCGCCCTGCTGGTGCTGGGTGTCGGCCTGTGGCTGCGCCGGCGCTTCAAGAACGCTCGCCTGGCCAGGAAAGTCTACGCTGACGAGCAAGCCCTGAAGGCCGAACAGGCCAAAGCTGACGCGACTAAGACGCCAACCGAGTAACCCGGTCTCTGCAGCAGTAGAGGCCGATCCCGCTCAGCAGGCTGTAGCTCAGCAACGCGATCCAGCCCACCGCACTGGCAGGCCACAGCCCGACCATCGGCGCCAGCCATACGAGCGGCACGTTCGAAGCCAGCCTCAGCAGCTCGAGCTTCACCGCCCACGGCCGATTCTCCAGGGCGACGCCCAACGTGAACAATCCCAACGCCACCGCGCCCCAGCCGAGCACCAGTGCGGCGCTCGACAGGCTTCGCTCCATATTCATCAAATAGCTGCCAAACGCGATGTAGACGCAAAACTGCAGCGCCACATACACCTGCAGACGCCCGTCCAGAGGCACTTCAAACTTGCGGAACTGACTCAGGTCCGGCTTGCTCATCGGGTAGCTTGCCGCGACATCTGCCGGGCGCCATCCGGTGCGCATGAACCAGATGCGCAGCTTGTCCCATCTGCTCTGCGTCCGTCGCGCGTCATCCCACAACTGCACGTAAAACTGCACGTTCGCCCACAGTGGGTTCCAGCTCGCGAGCGGTGTGGTCACGCCGAAGATAACCGGCTCGTTGTCGTCTTCTTCCTGGAACGAGCCAAACAGACGGTCCCAAATAATGAACACACCGCCATAGTTGCGATCCATGTAGAGAGCGTTCTGTGCATGGTGAGCCCGATGATTGGATGGCGTGACAAAAAACCACTCGTACCAGCCAAGTTTGGGAATGTGTCGGGTATGCACCCAGAATTGGTACAGCAGGTTCAGCGCCGCGACGCTGATGAACACCAGCAGCGGTACACCCAGCACGGCCATGGGCAGGTAGAAAATCCAGCTCAGCAAGAAGCCGGTGCTGGTTTGGCGCAAAGCCGTGGAGAGGTTGTAGTCCTCGCTCTGGTGATGCACCGAATGCGCGGCCCAGAGAATGTTGCGTTCATGGCCCATACGATGCAGCCAGTAGTAGCAGAAATCGTAAAGGACAAAGGCAAACACCCAGACCCAGACGCTGTCGGCAGACAGCTCGAACAGCGCCAGATGCTTGAGCGCATAGGCATAGGTCAGCAACCCGACACCTTTGGTCAGCAGTCCCGTGGTGGTCGACAAGACACCGGTGCTGATGCTGTTGATCGCGTCGGCGATCCGGTAATTGCTCATCCCGCGCCAACGGTCAGCCAACAGCTCTACGGCGATCAGCACCAGGAAAAACGGAACGGCATACAGAATGAGGTCCATGACGCGTCCTGATCGGGATCTTGAACACAGATCCTAGGTGTAGCCGCCCATTATCCCTATGGCAACCGATGACAAATTAGTGGACATTTAGCGCCATAAATAAGGAGAAAAGCCCATGAGCAAAAAAATTGCAGTGATCCTTTCCGGCTGTGGCGTTTACGACGGCGCCGAAATCCACGAGAGCGTGATCACTCTACTGCGATTGGACCAGCGCGGCGCTCAGGTGCAGTGCTTTGCCCCAAACATCGCGCAGCTGCATGTGATCAACCATCTGACGGGGGAAGAAATGCCCGAGTCGCGCAATGTGCTGGTGGAGTCCGCGCGAATCGCACGGGGCAATATCAAGGACATTCGCGAAGCCAGTGTCGATGACTTCGACGCGCTGATCGTGCCGGGCGGTTTCGGCGCGGCGAAAAATCTGTCGAACTTTGCCATCGAAGGCGCCGGCTGCTCGGTGCATCCGGACGTTCTGGCGCTGACCGAAGCCTTCGCCGAAGCGGGTAAGCCGGTCGGGCAGATCTGCATTTCTCCGGCGCTTGCGGCGAAAATCTATGGTCCTGGCGTGACCTGCACCATCGGCAACGATGCCGAGACAGCTGCCGCCATGAACAAAATGGGGGCTACTCACGCGGATTGCGCGGTGACTGACATCGTTGAAGACAAGGCGCGCAAACTGGTGAGCACCCCAGCTTACATGCTTGCTCAGAGCATCGGTGAGGCGGCATCGGGGATCAATAAACTGGTCGACCGCGTGCTCGAGCTGACCCACGAAAACGATGTGTAAAAGAAAAATCAAAAGATCGCAGGCTGCGCCAGCTCCTACGTGGACTGGATGCGCACCTTTTTAAGAGCCTGCGATCGTTTCAGGGCTTGCGGGAAAGCCGTGTGAGTATCCGTTCCAGCGCATTGGCAAACGCTTGCTTCTCGCGCTCGCCAAACGGCGCTGGACCACCGCTCATCTGACCCTGCTCACGCAGATCGGTGAACAGGTTACGCACCGCCAGTCGATCGCCCATGTTCTGTGCATCGAACTCCTTGCCACGGGGATCCAGCGCAGCAACGCCCTTCTTCACCAGACGATCGGCCAGCGGTACATCACTGCAGATCACCAGCTCGCCAGGCACCGCGTGTTCCACCAAATAGTCGTCTGCCGCGTCCGGCCCGCTGGGCACCACAATCAATTTCACCAGGGCCAGACCCGGTTTGATTTGCGGCTGCCCGGCCACCAGCACCACTTCGAACTGGCGCTTGAGGGCGAACTTCACGACCAGGTCCTTCGCCGCCCGAGGGCAGGCATCGGCATCGATCCACACACGCATGAATGTTTCCTCTTTAAACACCAATCAGGTCAGGAAACCTGAACCCGCCGCTTCTCCGCCAACCGGCTACGGCCATACAAGACAATGATCGCAATGATCGCCGCCGCCTGCGCACTCAGCGAATAGGCATCAGCGTGGATGCCCAGCCAGTCGAAGTCAAAGAACGGCACGGGATGGGTGCCAAAGATGCCGGCTTCCTGCAATGCCTTCACGCCATGCCCGGCGAACACCACCGACAACGCGCACAGCAGGCCAGCGTTGATGCCGAAGAACAACGACAACGGCAGTTTCGCCGAGCCTCGCAGGATCACCCAGGCCAAACCGACCAGCAGCACCAACGCCGTTGCTCCGCCGGCCAGCACCGCGTTATGACCGGCCGGGCCCGCCTGCAACCACAAGGTTTCGTAGAACAGGATGACCTCGAACAACTCGCGGTAGACGGAGAAAAACGCCAGCGTCGCGAACCCGAAACGCCCACCACCGCCCACCAGGCTGCTCTTGATGTAATCCTGCCAGGCCGCCGCATGACGGCGATCGTGCATCCAGACGCCGAGCCACAGCACCATGACGCTGGCAAACAGTGCCGTCGCGCCTTCGAGCAATTCGCGCTGGGAACCGCTGACATCGATCACATACGCCGCCAGCGCCCAGGTGGCCAGACCTGCCAGCAGCGCCAGGCCCCACCCCACGTTGACGCTGCGCACGGCGGATTGCTGGCCGGTGTTACGCAGGAACGCAAGGATCGCCGCCAGCACCAGAATCGCTTCCAGGCCTTCGCGCAACAGAATCAACAGACCGGAAATGTAGCTCAGGGACCAACTCAGGCCGTCACTGCCCAACAGACCGGCCGATTCCTTCAATTTGGTTTTCGCCGTGTCCAGTCGTTGCTGAACCTGGGCCACTGGCAGACCATCCTGCAATGCCTGACGGTACGCCATCAGCGACTTTTCAGTGTCCTTGCGGACGTTGGCGTCGACGTTGTCCAGGGAGCTCTCGACCAGTTCGAAGCCCTCCAGGTAAGCCGCTACCGACAAGTCATACGCCTGATCGTGATCGCCCGCACGGTAGGCCGCGATGCTCTTGTCCAGGGTCGCTGCCGTGTAGTCGAGCAGTTGCGCCGGGCCGCGCTTGGCCTGCGGTGGCTGAGCTCGCTGCGCACGATAGACCCCGGCGGCTTGCTGTCCTTCGGCGGCCTGCACTTCAGCAGGCGTTTGTCGGGACAGGTCCGCAATATTGTAGGTTTTCTCAGATGCCGCAGCAGGCGGATCGGCGCTGAAGCTGGCGATATAGGTCGCCAGGTCCCAGCGCTGACGATCGTCCAGTTGATCTGCAAAGGCTGGCATATCGGTGCCTTCGATACCCAGGCCCAGCGTGCTGTAGATCGCGTAGAGACTCAGGTGATCCATGCGTGCGCTGTCGCGCAAATTGGATGGCGGCGGCGTCAGGCCAACGCCAGCCGGGCCGTCGCCTGCGCCCGCATCACCGTGGCAGACCGAACAATGATGTGCATACAGCGGCGCACCCCGGGTCGGGTCGGGCGTAATGATCGGCGCCTGACTGACTTCGTAAGCGACGGCGAGTTTTGCACCGAGCTGCCGCGCCTGACGGGTGACGTCCGCGCCGTTCCGGTGTTCGGTAACGGCACTGCGCAATGCGCTGACGCCCTGCTCCAGCCCGACTTGCTCCGGCTTGGCGGGCATCGCGACGATCAGGCCTTGTAGCGCTTTTATGGAATCGAGCTGCGCCTGGTATTTGGATTCATTGATGACCTTGCCCGCCTGGACCGCTTGCGGATAGTCGGCGCCAATGTAATCGAGCATGTGCAGCGCTTGTGGCGCGCCTTCCACGGTGTCGGCCAGCAGTTGGAAACTGCCGAGCGCAGCGAGCGGCAACACGAGCCAAGCCAGTAGTCGTGACGGGGCAATCATGAATGAATCTCAGTTGGAAATACGAAGTTACACATTGTTCACTTCGAATCCCATTCACTCAAGCTTTGTTCGCTGATACCGGACGTTCTGCGCAGATGACAGAACCCTGTTGAGTCCTCTGTAGCAGCTGCCGAGGTACGAGTCTGCGTTGCGTGTCCGCAGGACCGCCCTCAGGGGCCGCTACGCAGCCCGACGCAGCCTCGAGGACTCAACAGGGTTCCTGGATGTTGGATGATTTACACCGCCGCCTTGCGCAATGTCGCCATAAACGCCGCCGCACCGATGAACAGGCCGGCAAACGTACGGTTCATGCGTTTTTGCTGCGTGGGTGTGCGCAGCAGACGCAGCACCTTCGATGCCAGGCCTGTGTAGCCGGCCATGACGATCAGATCCACACAGACCATGGTGACGCCGATGATCAGGTATTGAGCCAACAGCGGCGCATGCGGGTCAATGAACTGCGGCAGCACCGCCAGCATGAATACCAGTGCCTTGGGGTTGCTGATGTTGACCAGGAAGCCGCGGAACACCAGAGCCATCGGCTTGCCGATCTGACGTATCGCCGCATCGTCGCTCATGTCACTGGGCAGCGCGCGCCATTGCTTGATCGCGAGGTAAACCAGGTAGGCAACGCCGAACCATTTGATGGCATAGAACGCCGTGGCTGATGCGGTGAGGATCGCGCCTACACCCGCACCGACGATTGCAATCTGCACCGCCAGGCCCAGCTGCAAGCCGAGTGCGTTCCAGTAACCGCGCCAGAAACCGTATTGCAGACCACTGGACATCGACGCAATAGCGCCGGCACCGGGGGACAGGCTGATCACCCAGCAGGCGGCAAAGAACGCCAGCCATGTTTGAAGCTCCATTGCACACCTCGACTTGGACTCGTTGACAGACGTCTAAGCTAATGCGGCGCTGGGCCGATGACTAATGATTTTTTTGCAGGATGTTGCGACTAAGGGACGTGCTGAGGGCCTGGAGCGGGCGTCGTCTGACAGACCGTGATCGCGAAGGTTTGCGGTTGGATTGCGGATGTGTGATCGACGCGCTCCCTTTGAGGGAGCGAGCCTGCCCGCGATGACGGAATGTCATGCAACGGAAAAGCTATTTTTCAAACCCGCTCGAAGGAAACACATCACTTCCGCGCCAGCGTCGAACCGAGCGCTGGAAGAACAGGCTATTGGGTACTTGCACCATGGCGCTGCCGGTACCGAGTTCTTCGGCCTCGATCAGCGTGGTGTAGAGCAGGTTGATTGCCACCACCCGACCTTTGACGCCCGGCTTGTCGGTGGTGTCCACCAACTCGACCACATCACCGATGCGAAACGGGCCGACCGTAAAGATCAAAATGGCGCAAAGCAGATTGGAGAGCACGCTCCACATGGCAAAGAACGCCACAGCTGCTACGGCAACGAAACCGGACAATGCCGTCCAGAGCACCGTGGCCGATACCCCGAGTCGTTCCAGCACGAAGATCAGCGCACTGCCCATGATCAGCCAGCGCAGACCGCCTCGCAGCGGCAACAGCAACTGTGGTGGAAACGGATAACGCTCGCCCAGACGGTTCAGGCATTTGGCGACAAAGCGCTGGGCGATGTAACCCGCCAACAGGATCAGCAGAATCTGCACAACCAGCCAGATCGGTTCGATCCACACAGCCGACAGCGGTACCCTGAACGCTTCCATCAGGACAGCGCCTCCAGCTCCGCCTGCATGCTTTCGAGCAATTCGAGGGCTTCCATCCAGGCTTCCTCCAGCTCGGCTTCACGCACCTTCAGCCTGGCTTGTTCAGCCAGCAGATCTCGCAATTCGTTCTTGCGCGCCGGCTCGTAAATATCACTGTCACCAAGGCTGGTATCGATCTTCGCCAGTTTCTCGTGAAGTTTGCCCAGCTCGACTTCAAGCTTGTCCGCTTCGCGCTTGTGCGGCGCCAGTTGCTGACGCAATGCGGCGGCAGCCTGACGTTGGGCCTTCTTGTCGGTCTTGTCCGGATTGACCGGTGTGTTGCTGACCGGCGCATTGCGCTGGCGATAATCCACCAGCCAACGGGTGTAGTCCTCAAGGTCGCCGTCGAACTCCTCGACCTTGCCATCCGCCACCAGGTAGAAATTGTCGGTGGTGCTTTTGAGCAGATGGCGATCGTGGGAGACCACCAGTACCGCGCCCGAGAACTCTTGCAGCGCCATGGTCAGTGCCAGACGCATTTCCAGATCGAGGTGGTTGGTGGGTTCGTCGAGCAGAAGCAGGTTCGGCCGGCCCCAGGCGATCAACGCCAAAGCCAGACGGGCTTTCTCACCACCGGAGAAATTCAGGACGGGCTCGTCGATACGCGCCCCACGGAAGTCGAAACCACCGAGGAAATCGCGCAGGGTCTGTTCGCGCTCGGTCGGCGCCAGTCGCTGCATGTGCAGCAATGGGCTGGCCTTGGAGTCGAGCGAGTCCAGCTGATGCTGGGCAAAATAACCAACCACGGTGTTCTCGCCACGGGTCAGGCGCCCGGACAACGGCTCGAGCTCACCGGCAAGGTTTTTGATCAGGGTCGATTTACCGGCACCGTTGGGACCGAGCAAACCGATACGCGCACCGGGGGTCAGTTGCAGCTTGACCTTCTCCAGCACGGCTCGCTCGCCGTAACCCAATCGAGCGTCGGAGATGTCAATCAACGGGCTGGAAATCTTGTGCGACTCGCGGAAAACGAAGTCGAACGGCGAATCAACGTGGGCGGCGGACAATTCCTCCATCCGCTCCAGCGCCTTGATCCGGCTCTGCGCCTGACGGGCCTTGGTGGCCTGGGCCTTGAAGCGGGCGATGTAGCTTTCCATGTGCGCACGTTGCGCCTGCTGCTTCTCGTACGCCTGCTGCTGCTGAGCCAGACGCTCGGCACGGGCGCGTTCGAAGGCGCTATAGCCACCGCGATACAAGGTGATCTTGCGCTGATCGACGTGCGCCACGTGATCGACCACGGCATCGAGGAAATCCCGGTCGTGGGAAATCAGCATCAAGGTGCCTGGATAGCTTTTCAGCCATTCTTCGAGCCAGATAATGGCGTCGAGGTCCAAGTGGTTGGTTGGTTCGTCGAGCAACAACAGGTCCGATGGGCACATCAATGCCTGCGCCAGGTTCAGACGCATCCGCCAGCCACCGGAGAAATCCCCAACCTGACGATCCATCTGATCGTTGGTGAACCCCAGACCGGCCAGCAGCTTGCGCGCCCGGGCGTCGGCGGTGTAACCGTCGGCGCTGTCGAGTTCAGCGTGCAGGCGGGCCTGAGCGGCACCGTCATGGGCCGCTTCGGCCGCGGCGAGGTCACGTTGCACCTCACGCAGGCGCAGGTCACCATCGAGCACGTAGTCGACCGCGATGCGATCGAGGGTGTCGATCTCCTGGCGCATGTGGGCGATGCGCCAGTCCGCCGGCAAGAAGCAATCACCCGAATCCGGGTGCAGGTCGCCCAGTAGCAAGGCGAACAGGCTCGATTTGCCGGCGCCGTTGGCACCGATGAGGCCGGCTTTGTGGCCGGCGTGCAGGGTCAGCTCGGCGTCTTCTAGCAGACGTTGAGGGCCACGCTGTAAAGTCAGGTTCTGAAGTCGAATCATAATGGCGGCGGAGTCTACCAGCTTCGCTCGCAACTGGCGCGAGTAGCACTATGTCCTCTGACCTGTGGAGCTTTTCCCTTACCACGTACGCCCGACCCGGCGTTGAACAGGCATGCCTGAAATTGCAGGCGGCGGGTGCGAACGTGTGCCTGCTGCTTTGTGGGCTGTGGCTGGATCAACGGAAAGTCGCATGCAGTGAGCAGCGATTGCAGCAGCTTGGACGCATAGCCGAGGATTGGGACGCAGATGTCGTGCAGCCACTTCGTGCTTTGCGTACTCAATGGAAGGCCGCCGCGGCCGAAGATGCCGATCTGGATGCGTTACGCGAGAAAGTGAAGGCGCTGGAACTGGAAGCCGAGCGACGCCTGTTGCTGCGTTTGGAGCAAACGGCGCAGCGATGGCCGCAAGATGAGGTGACCGATTTATCGGCCTGGCTGGAAGGTGTCGCGGCGGACACCGCCAACCTGGACCGCGACGCGCTGCATCAGCTGCGCGTCGCGGCGACCGGCACTTAGGAAGCGCTGGTCGGCGTGGTGCTGGTGCTCGACGAAGCGGCTGGCGTTGGCGCCGGCGAGGTAGTCGAGGTAGTGGCGGCTGGAGCAGTCGAAGCCGAAGCAGACGGCGCTGCAGCTGCTGGTTTGGCAGCAGGAGCAACGGTCGGTTTCACAGCAGCAGCCGGTTTTTTCACGGCAGGTTTTGCAGCCGGTTTTGCAGCCGGTTTTGCGGCGGCCGGTTTCGCAGCAGCAGTTTTTGCAGCCGGCTTGGCGGCAGGCTTGGCCGCGGCTTTTGCAGCAGGTTTAGCAGCTGGTTTTGCAGCTGGTTTTGCCGCCGGCTTGGCAGCGGTTTTTGCCGCTACAGGTTTCGCGGCAGGCTTGGCAGCCGGTTTCGCAGCAGCAGTTTTAGCGGCCGGTTTCGCCGCTGGCTTGGCAGCGGTTTTTGCGGCTACCGGTTTTGCAGCGGCCTTGGCAGCCGGCTTCGCAGCAGCGGTTTTAGCCACTGGTTTGGCAGCAGGTTTTGCAGCTGGCTTGGCCGCTGGTTTGGCAGCAGCTGTTTTCGCCACAGCAGGTTTGGCAGCGGCAGTTCTTGCAGCTGGTTTGGCGGCAGCAGTTTTGGCGGCAGGTTTTGTTGCAGCTTTCACTGGTGCTTTCGCGGCAGCTTTAACCGGTGCTTTTGCAGCAGCGGGTTTGGCAGCGGCTTTCTTGGCAGGTGCAGAAGCAGGCTTGGCTGAACGCAGGGACAACGCCTTGCCGACAGCCTCTTGCACACGACCGACGCCCTGGGCCAGTTTCAGGCTTTCTTGAGCATCGCGTTTGAGTTGCAGAATGTAGGTACGCGTTTCGGATTGACGATCCTTGAGGGCATCGAGCAGGTCCTCAAGTTCTTTCACCGCACCCTTGGCTTTAGTCTGTGCCTTGGCCTTTCCGGCGGACGCCGCATCTTGCAATTTGGTGCGGGACTTGTGCAGTTTTTCCTGCGCTTTTCCGCGCTGCTTTTCCAGTTTGGCGAGCAGTTTTTCAGCATCAGCCAAGGCTTGTGAACAAGCGGTTTCCAAATGTTCGAGCAGGCTGCCCGAGAGTTGTTGGAGTAAGTGCAACGGGGTATTTACTGGCTTCTTGGTGGCCGACATGGTTTACCTCCTGGCTGACGTGGGTGCGGCTCATACTAGACCTCTGCAGACACCGCCGCTAGGTCATCTTGACAGTATCGAAAGCACTACGTTGCAAAGGATCGAAAATCTTCTGCGCCCACGCAAAACCAGTTCACCGTTAAGCGTATTTACGCTGGCATAATCTGCCGCATCTCAGGCCGGAGAGTGCCCATGTCGCGTTACCTTTTTTTATCGTTGTGCGTGTTTTTTTCCGTCGCGCAAGCTGCCGAAAAACCCACAGGAAATGACGCCCATGATCTCGCGTACAGCCTGGGTGCGAGCCTCGGTGAACGCCTTCGCCAAGAGGTTCCGGACTTGCAGCTGCAGGCGCTGCTGGAAGGCTTGCAGCAAGCGTATCAAGGCAAGCCGCTGGCGCTGAAAGACGAGCAGATCGATCAGATTCTGGCCGAGCACGAAGCGCAGATCGCGGAGCAACCGGCCATACCGCAAAGCGAAGTCGCACTGGAAAGAGAGCAGCGATTTCTCACCGAAGAAAAAGCCAAGCCGGGTGTTCGTGAGTTGGAGAACGGAATTTTGCTGACGGAGCTGACACCCGGCACCGGCGCCAAAGCCGGACCGAACGGAAAAGTGCAGGTGCTGTACATCGGACGCCTTCCCGATGGCTCGGTGTTCGATCAGAACAGTCAGCCGCAATGGTTCAGTCTCGACAGTGTGATCACTGGTTGGCGCACTGCCCTGCAGAATATGCCGGTGGGCGCGAAATGGCGTCTGGTGATTCCGTCAGCCCAAGCCTATGGCGCGGACGGAGCCGGCGACCTGATCGCGCCGTTCACTCCTTTGGTGTTCGAAGTAGAATTACGCGGCGCCACGGGTTAAACGGCGGGCACAAAAAAACGGCGCGCAAAGCGCACCGTTTTATCTTGCGGGAAGAGATTCAGGCCTGAACCGAATCCTCTTCCTTGTGAGCGGTGTGCAGCACTTCGATCAGGCAGTCTTCCAGTTCGAAGCGTTCATGCAACAAGCCACCCAGCTCTTTGAATTTCTCAGCGACACATTGACCGGCATCACACAGGTCGTTGAACGCGAGCAGCTTCTCGGTGATGACGTCGATACGAGGGTAGAGGGTCTCGGCCAACTCCAGCCCACGAGTATCGCCAAATGCCTTGGCCTCACCGGTCAACTGTTCGTAGATCTCGAAATGCCCCGCCGATACGTAATCGACCAGCACTCCGCAGAACTCCTGCAACAGCTTTCGGTTCTCGCCCAGAGCCTCAGGCTTGGCGCCGAGAGCATCATAGGCCCGAACCAGTTCGTGACGCTCCTGCAACCAGCGATCGATCAGCAGATGCACTCCACCCCATCGTTCTTGAGCATTCTGACAACTTTCGAGCATGGTGATCTCTCTTCCCTTGTGGGTCATGCTGCCCTACACCTGTCGCACACTTGAAGATCAAGGATCGGCCAGGCAGAGCGTCATTCGAGCAACATAATTCCAATGACACGTGCGGGCCAGATTATGCCCGCGCGACTATCGCTTCAAGGTACGCAGGAGAGAAAGTTCATACAAGTGTTTAATCGCCCGCCAGGGCCCGGTGCGACGACTCGCCGCTGAGTGGTCGGCGAAACGCGATCCAGAGCAGTCGCTGCATCTGCGCGCCTGCTAAAACCATCACGGCGACGAAGAACAACAAACTCCATTCAGGGATACTCAAGTCGAACAATGTCCAGGACATTTGCGCGCACTCGGCGGTGCCGCTGAACAATTGCTCCACCCTGCTCAACCAGGGTGCGTCCTTGAAAACCTCAGACAGACCGGACGAGCAATCGGACAAGTAACGCAGCGGATCACTCTGCAAAACCACTTGCCGCCAAGCCGTGACCATCCCCCCCAAGCTGCAGATAGATACAAGCAGCCAATACAGGGAAGTGCCGAGGCGCCCGGGCCCCTGCACCGCAGCCAGCAGACAAAAGCCGGTTAACAACGCCAGGCTGCCTCGCTGCATGAGGCACAAACCGCAAGGCTTGAGGCCGACCGCATATTCCAGGTAATAGGAAACGCCCAACGCCAGAGCACCCGCGATAAACGCCATGAAAAACAAGGATCGTGAGCAGGCCAAAGACATGGCTTTTCCGTAACAGTAAGAGACAAGCGTTTACGTTAGAGGAAAGAGAGCCGACCTTTCAAGGGATGCCAGCAGGGACAGGGCTATAGAGGTCGAGGGAATTGCCGACAGGATCTGGAGGATCAGGTGTAGCCCTTTGTAGGATGTTTCCTGCAAAGGACCACAAGGGAATAAATCTGACAGCTGGGGGTAATTTTTTGAAGAGGGAGCGGGCTCCCTCATCACAAAATCATGCGTGTACTGGTACCGGGAGCGGTGCTGCCAGCAAGCGTTCATCCAGTAGACCCAAACCTTCCTGGAACAGTTGATTGCTGCGTTCGGTATCGCCCAACTGTGCCAGCAGCCGCGCCAGTTCAGCGCAGGCCTCAGGGTTGCGCTGCACTCGCAAACTGCTCTCAAGATAGTCTCGGGCTTTGCCCCACAGGCTGCTTTGCAGACACAGGCGTCCCAGCGTCAGCAGCAGGCTCGGGTCAGCCGGATGGTCCTTGAGCCAGCCCTCGGCGGTTTGCAGTTGACGAGCCGGATCATTGCCTCGAACAAGTCCATACAATCTGGCCAAATGGCTGTCATAGCTACGCTTGAGCGCTGTACGCAAAACTTCTTCGGCTTCAGCCTGAGCACCCAGTTGACGCAATTGCTCTGCGTAGGCGAGCACCAACTGCGGCTCCTGGCGCTGAGCCGAGGTCAGTTGCTGCCAGGCGCGATTGAGTGACTGCAAGCCGACGGTTCCGTCTTCCTCCCGATGCGCGGCCAGCGAGAGATTTTCTCCCCAGGCTCGGCGCTCCAGTTCTGCGAGTTCGGAGGGGGGCAGAACCTTGTCCTTGCGCAGCTCTGGCAACAGACGAATCACCGCAGACCAATCGCCGCGTTGTTGATGCAGGCGTTGCAACTGACGCAAAGTCTGGACGTTATGCGGATGGCGTTCGTGCATGGCTTGCAGGGTGGCGAGTGCGCCTTCGGTGTCTCCACGGTCGGTTTGCAGTTGCGCATGGTTCAGGGCAATGGCCAACTCTGCCTGAGGCTGACGCTCCAGCGCGCGTTCGAGCAGGTTATCGCTCTCTTCGTACTTGCCCTGCTCGTTCGCGGCGCGGGCAGCGCCGAGGTAGTAAAGAAGCGGTTGACGCTCAGCTTCCGCAGCGCGATGAAGGTGACGCTGCGCGCTGGCCCAGCGACCCTCCGCCAGATCAAGTTGACCGTGTTCGATGGCCACCTGAACCCGGCGGCTGCGATTACGCCGCGACCACGGGTTGACCACGCCACTGGAGGTCATCACGAGCTCGATCAACGCCTTGATGCCCCAGAACACCAGCCAGAGCACCGCAACCAGCGCCAGGGTCGCCCACAGGCTCGACTCGAAACGAAAGCTTTTGTAGGCGATCAGGACATAGCCGGAATGCTCGGCAATGGCCAACCCAAGTGCCGCCGCCGCAGCGATCACCAGAAACACGATCACATAGAGGCGTTTCATGGTGTGGCCTCCTGCGCGGTGTCTGCGGCAGGCTTGGGCATCGGTTTGATCGAGTCCTCGGCGTTCACATTACGCCGCTCCAGATACCCCTGGACTGCGCTCAGTGTGCCGGTCAGGTCCGGTGTGACGACAGTGACAGGTTGCTTGCTCAGTTCGCCAACCTGCTCGAGCATCACTTTGCTCTGGGGATTATCCGGGTTGAAATTACCCTTGAGGACATCCCGCGCTTCGGCCAGCGCCTGAGTGTAAACCGCCGCCTGACCATTGAGCGCCGCCCATTGTGCCTGCTCCAGCGCCAGGCTCAACGCCAGGCGAACCTGGCTCAGGCTCTGACCTGCGAGTAACGGACGGACATTTTTGTCGGCATTGAAATCGATGCGAATGTAACGCGAGATCTGGTCCCACCATTGAGCCCAGCGACTGGCGCCATCGCCATCGGCGGTCAGCCCCAGCAGCGATTCGCCACGGTCCTTGTACTCGGGCGCCAGCTCGGTAAGGCTGATGACCTGGTCACGCAGAGCCCCCAGGCGCAGGAACAAACCGGTGCGATCAGGCTGCTCGGTACTGCGCAGCGCCACCAGCGTTTTGGCCACTTGCTCACGAGCTGCAAAGGAACCCGGATCGTTTTGCTCGCGCAAAATCTCATCCGCTCCCTGGACCAGGGCCTGGGCGCTGCTGATGTCTTGCAGTGCAGAAAGACGCAGGCTGGCCAGGCGCAGCAAGTGCTCCGCCTCCGCCAGACGCCAATCCTTGCGACTGGCACCGAGCACTGTTTCCAGGCGCTGGTTCAGGCGTTGCTGATCGCCTTGCAGCTGAGTCACCAGCCGGTTGCGAGCTTCAAGTTCGTCAGCAGGGGGAAGCTGCTCAAGCCGGGCGCTCAGACGCTGCTCATTGAGTTTCAGGCTCTGAGCCTGATCGTTCAACGCCTGCACCTGACTAAGCTGCTGCTGGTTGTTGGCTTGCAGGTGACGCACCTGCCAGACTCCCCAGCCGCCGACGGCGACACCGGCGGCGCCCAACAGCAGAGCGACGATTGCCAACCCATTGCTACGGCGCTCCACTGGCGCGGGTGGTTCAGTTTGAACCGGTGCTTCTCCTGGCGCGTCGAGCACCGGCAGGACGTCATCTTTTGGCAAGGCTGTTTCGCTCACGTGTCCATCCTTTGCATTAGAGAACGGGTTCGGGATGCTCCCGCAACGCCGTCAGCAAAGCCGCGGCACTGGCGCCACGACAATCCACAACTATTTGGGCCCCGGCGGCGCACGCCAGCTCGGCGACCCTGGGGCTTGGAACAAACAACGGCAACCTCGCCAATTGCGGCCATGCATCGCCAGCCAATTGGTGCAGGTGCTCAAAACCCTGTCCACTGCTGACCACCAGCCCGTTCAAGCGTTCCGCCTGAATCCGGTCGGCAAGCGTTCCCGGTGGGTAGTGAGGCAGCTCGCGGCGGTACAACTCCAGATACTCGACACTAGCACCAAGCTCGCGCAAACGCTCAGCCAGCAACTCCCGACCGCCCTCCCCGCGCATGATCAACACACGAGGATTGTTCCGGGTGATTGCCTCGGACAACGAGGCCAGCCCGAGCAAGGCTTCACTGTCATCACCTTCCTGCGGGAAGCTGACGTCCAGTCCATGGTCTTCCAGAATCCGGGCAGTCGCGGCCCCCACGCTGAACCACTTCGAGGCGGGCGTCTGTGGACAATACTGGCTGACCAGATTCACCGCGATCCGGGCTGCGGGCTTGCTGACTACGATCACTGCGCAGAAGCGATCCAGATCCTGAATCACTTCGCGCATTGTGTCCGAGACCGGCATCGGCGCTATGTCCAGAAGCGGCAAGCTGCTGCTGAAAATCCCCGCGTCGGCAAGAACGCTGCTCAGCGCCGCCGACTCATCCGCCGGACGCGTCAGCAGCAGGCGCCAGCCAGTCACTCGTGACCTGCCTCGCCGTAGACTGCCTTGAGAATGTCGTTGGCGCCCTGACTCAAGAGGTCTTCAGCGACTCGTACGCCCAGGTTCTCGGCATCACTGCGCGGTGCACGGCCTTCGGCACTGAGCAGCAGCCCGCCGCTCGGATCACCCACCAGGCCACGCAACCAGATCTGCTCGCCTTCAAGCACGGCGTAGCAGGCGATCGGCACCTGGCAGCCGCCATTCAGATGTTTGTTGAGAGCTCGTTCTGCGGTCACGCGGGTGGCGGTGTCCAGATGATGCAGCGGGGCCAGCAGCGCGTGAATCTCACTATCAACGCTGCGGCATTCAATGCCCACTGCGCCCTGGCCGCCGGCGGGCAGGCTGTCGTCGACACTGATCGCTGAGGTGATGCGGTCTTCGAAGCCCAGGCGAATCAGGCCGGCAGCGGCAAGGATGATGGCGTCGTATTCACCCGCATCGAGCTTGGCCAACCGAGTGTTGACGTTGCCACGCAGGAAACGGATTTCCAGGTCCGGGCGACGGGTCAGCAATTGAGCCTGGCGGCGTAGGCTGGACGTACCGACGATGCTGCCTGGCGGGAGTTCTTCAAGGCTGGCGAACGTGTTGGAAACGAATGCGTCGCGTGGATCTTCACGCTCGCAAATGCAGAACAGCCCAAGACCTTCCGGGAAGTCCATTGGCACATCCTTCATGGAGTGCACGGCAATATCGGCTTCGTTTTCCAGCAGCGCGGTTTCCAGTTCTTTGACGAACAGGCCTTTGCCACCGATCTTCGACAGTGGCGAGTCGAGCAGCTTGTCGCCGCGACTGACCATGGGTACCAACGTCACAAGCAGACCCGGATGGGCTTCTTCCAGACGGGCTTTGACGTATTCGGCCTGCCACAGGGCGAGAGCACTTTTGCGGGTGGCGATGCGGATTTCGCGAGAGGACATGGATCAATCCGTACTGAATAGATACGGCGGATAATAACAGCTCAGCCAAATCCGCTTTGACTTGTATCAGAAACAGCGTGGCCTCCCTGGCCCTGGATGTCCTGCAATGGGGTACACAACACGCCGACGAGCAGCGGATTAAAGCTGTTGCATCATCTTTCGAACGCCTGCCACATGGCGGCGACTGACGATCAAGGCATCACCGTTCAAGCCTTTGAGGAACAGCTGAAAATGCCCCAGAGGTGTCCGCTGCAAACGCTCGATGCGTTCACGGGCAACCAGTGCGTTGCGATGAATACGCACAAATCGGTCGCCAAACTCATCCTCGAGCGCTTTGAGCGGCTCATCCAGCAACACCTCGCCGCCTTCGTGGCGCAAGGTCACGTACTTGTGATCCGCAATAAAATAAACCACCTGGTCCAGCGGAATCAGCTCGATGCCCTTTCGAGTGCGAGCGCTGATATGGCTGCGTGGGCCACTGCCAGTTTCGGCGGCGGGACGGGTCAATGCTGCAAGCTGAACGCGATTGGGTCGCTCGGCTTTTTTTAATGCTTCATGAAGTTGTTCTGTGCGCACAGGTTTCACCACATAGCCTACGGCGCTGGCCTGTAAGGCTTCCACGGCAAATTCATCGGGCCCTGTGCAAAACACCACGGCGGGCGGGGTTTCGCGTTCGCACAATCGCGCAGCCACTTGCAGGCCATCGAGGCCTGGCATCCGGATATCGAGCAACACGATATCCGGTTTATGGCTGTCAATCAGTGCCAACGCTTCTTCGCCGTTCGTGGCGCTGGGCTCCAGGACGCTGTATCCCTCGAGTTCGCCGACCATTCGGCTCAGGCGCTCGCGGGCCAAGGGTTCGTCATCAACGATCAGGACATTCATATTGCGCTGGATTCCTGCGTGAGTCTCGCACAAGGATAGCGTAGACAGGTGAAGTGACGTCCGTCACCGCGATCCACGCTAAGACTAGCGCGAGGGCCAAAAAGTGCCGCTGGAACGACGGCTAAATTTTCATCTGCCGGGCGTTTGGCGGCCCAGGCCCGCGTTGGCGAGGCATCGCCGTAGGGTTTGCTGATACACAATACGAACACCCCCTCTTCTTATAGTCGTTTTCCAGCGCCCGGAAGTGCGCTGATCCTTCTGTCCAACTGTAGACGGTTGCCGGGACGATATTGCTCAATCGAAAAATATCGTTGCGCAAATCACGACAACCCCTGATCCGAGTATGGACCGCTCTGAGAGAAAAAAACCTGTCGACCAGCGTCAACGACAGGATTGGCAACCCTGTTATTATCCGCGACAGCTTTCAACGTCACTTTTTTCCAGCCGATACGAGCGAATTCATGAGCACTGACAAGACCAATCAGTCCTGGGGCGGCCGCTTCAGTGAACCCGTCGACGCCTTCGTCGCCCGCTTCACCGCCTCCGTCACCTTCGACCAGCGCCTGTATCGCCACGACATCATGGGCTCGATCGCCCACGCAACCATGCTGGCCAAAGTCGGCGTGCTGACCGATGCCGAGCGCGACAGCATCACCGATGGCCTGAAAACCATTCAGGGTGAAATCGAGGCCGGCCAGTTCGACTGGCGCATCGACCTCGAAGACGTGCACATGAACATCGAAGCGCGCCTGACCGACCGGATCGGCGTGACCGGTAAAAAACTGCACACCGGCCGCAGCCGTAACGACCAGGTCGCTACCGATATCCGCCTGTGGCTGCGGGACGAAATCGACCTGATCCTGGCCGAGATCACTCGCCTGCAGCAAGGTTTGCTGGAACAAGCCGAACGCGAAGCCGGCAGCATCATGCCGGGCTTCACTCACCTGCAAACCGCCCAGCCAGTGACCTTCGGGCACCACATGCTGGCCTGGTTCGAGATGCTCAGCCGCGACTATGAGCGCCTGGTGGACTGCCGCAAGCGCACCAACCGCATGCCGCTGGGCAGCGCTGCACTCGCGGGCACCACCTACCCGATCGACCGTGAGTACACGGCTCAGCTGTTGGGCTTCGACGCGGTCGGCGGCAATTCTCTGGACAACGTGTCGGATCGCGACTTCGCCATCGAATTCTGCTCGGCTGCGAGTATCGCGATGATGCACTTGTCGCGATTCTCCGAAGAACTGGTCCTGTGGACCAGCGCCCAGTTCCAGTTCATCGATCTGCCAGACCGCTTCTGCACCGGCAGCTCGATCATGCCGCAAAAGAAAAACCCGGACGTTCCTGAGCTGGTGCGAGGCAAGACTGGCCGCGTATTCGGCGCCCTGATGGGCTTGCTGACCCTGATGAAAGGCCAGCCATTGGCCTACAACAAGGACAACCAGGAAGATAAAGAGCCGCTGTTCGATGCCGCCGACACGTTGCGCGACTCGCTGCGGGCGTTTGCCGACATGATCCCGGCGATCAAACCGAAACACGCGATCATGCGTGAAGCGGCGTTGCGCGGTTTCTCCACCGCGACCGACCTCGCCGACTACCTGGTTCGCCGTGGCCTGCCGTTCCGCGATTGCCACGAAATCGTTGGCCATGCCGTGAAGTACGGCGTGGAAAGCGGGAAAGACCTGGCGGAAATGAGCCTGGAAGAACTGCGCAAGTTCAGCGACCAGATTGACCAGGACGTGTTCGCGGTGCTGACCCTGGAAGGCTCGGTGAATGCCCGTGACCATATCGGCGGTACTGCGCCGGCGCAGGTCAAGAAGGCTGTGGCACGCGGTCAGGCACTACTCGCCAGCCGCTAAAAGCATCGCGGGCAAGCTCACTCCCACATTGGATTGATGGTGAACACCTTGAATCCAGTGTGGTATTGAGCCTGCTCGCGATGGCTGACTTCACAACACGGCAAAACTCATTTCTTGGACGCAACCATCGCCATAAACGCCGGCATCGCCGCGTCCTTGTCTTTCGCGATTCGCTGCACGTTCGGGTTCTGCTCCAAACGCTCCAGCAGCGCTTTCGCCGCCGGCATCTCAGCCAGCAGATCCAGATCAAACAGCTTCTTCGCCACCGCGCAAGCCAGCGGCACGCTGTACAGAAAATACAAATCCGCCACACTCAAGCTTTCCCCTGCGACATAAGGGGCGAACTTGCCATGCCTGCCCAACGAGGCGAATCCCAGCAGTAGCTCAGCCTTGGTCTTCTCCTTGATCGCATCCGGCAGGGGCATGCCAAAAAATGCCTCGCCGTAGGAGGCTCGCCCCGGGAGTTCGATGTACAGCTCGATTTCCTTGGCCAGGGCCAGCACCTGCGCCCGCTCAAAAGGATCGGTCGGTAACAGCGGCACGCCTGCCTGGCTTTGCTCGATGTATTCGAGAATCACACTGGTTTCATTGATGAAACCTTGCTCGACCTCCAGAACAGGTACCTTGCCACGCGGGCTGATCGCCAGCGCTTCGGGGCTGGTGCCCGCATAGAACGGTACTTCTTCAAACGGCAGCCCTTTTTCCAGCAGTGCCAGTTTGACCATGTTGTAGTAGTTGCTGACGGAAAATCCATAAAGCTTGAGCATCACAAAGCCTCCAGGCCGTGCGGGGTTGGCAGTGCCTGTTTTATAGAACGCCGAAGCTGTTTCTGCCAGCAGCATCACGACGCTGAATGCAGGTAAACTGCCCGTCTTAACTTGAGGAGCCTGCCATGAGCGAGCCAACTGATATCGAGATTGACGAAGAAGAGTTCGCCGAGAACACCCTGGTTGAAGCAATCGAAAACCAGATCGAAAGCGACAACCCGCCGGCGGCCAAAGCAACCTTCAACAAACTGACCCTGGTGGGTTACGAGCGTGAAGAAATCCTGAACTTGATGGCCCACGTATTGGCGGTAGAAATCGACGCAATCCTGGAAGAAGACCGCGCGTTCAATACCGAATGGTACGAAGCAGCGTTGCGTGCATTGCCGGAATTGCCGCCAGAAAAGAAGTAAGCCAATCCCCGTGTGGGCGCGGCAAATGCCCGCTCCCACACAGATTGTCACCAATCAAACCTGCCTTCCCCAAGACCCTGACTACACTGGTACGCACCCCGCTGCCGCCCTACCTGCCGGGGAATGCTGCCCCAGGTGAAAAACCCTGTCGCGAGCACTGGACATGCCGCACGAGTGGGATCACCTTAGGGGCGCTGTCGTCCAATTCCTAGAAAGTCTGGAGTCCTTATGTCGTTTACCCCTGAGTTGGTTGCCGAACTGGAAATCCTCGCACTCTTCCCCCTGGACAGCTCCCAGGAAGGTTTGAAAATCCATCAGACCGCTGCCCCGAAAGCCATCGCCGCTGCTCGACGCCTGTATGAGAAAGACCTGATCGACCAACCCGATGGCGGTTATCTGACCAGCCTGGGTCGTGACGCTGCGCAAAATGTGCAAACCGTACTGACGATTTTGAACGTAGAAGAAACTGCCTGATACGCACTGCATCGCCCACGGGAACCCCTGTCACGGGATTTCCGCGGGCCTGTTTCGTACCTGCCCTGTTATCTGCCGTCGCCCTGCGATAAAAATCTGACGCCAGAAATACAAAATCAGCTAAAAAGTCCCGGGACCGAGGCGCTAAACTGCCCCTCATCCTTGAGACCACCTACGTCCGTGCCTCGCGAGCCGGTTTGAGCTGACATGACCCGCAACCATGAAATCCGCCCCGACCTGGACGAAGGAATCGACCGCAAGGTATTGAGCCAGCTGCGCGCCCGTTTTCTGAAGCTCAACGAAGGCCGCATGGCCCGCGCCATGGAAGGTTTGTCGACCCGCCAACAAACCGTGCTGGCACTCCTGCCGCTGTTCTTCCACGTTAATCATCCGCTGCTGCCCGGTTATGTCTCCAGCAGTACACCGGCCGGTTTATCGAACTACGAACCTGAGGCCAATACCCTCGCAGAAGCCCAGCGCCTGACCCGATCGTTTTCCTACAAGCCGCGTCATGGCAGCAACCCGCCGCGACCGATTCACGGCCTGTTCCTGATGGGCAGCCTCGGCACGCTGGCTCAGGCTGATCAGAGCGATATGGACGTCTGGGTCTGCCACGCAACGGATCTCGGCGAGAACGAACTCAACGAGCTGCGCAAAAAATGCCAACTCCTGGAGGTCTGGGCGGCCAGCCAGGGTGCCGAGGCGCACTTCTTTTTAATCGACGCGCCGCGCTTTGTTCGCGGCGAGCGTGACACACAACTCAGCTCCGAGGATTGCGGCACAAGCCAGCACTACCTGTTGCTCGACGAGTTTTACCGCACCGCGATCTGGCTGGCCGGACGTACGCCGATCTGGTGGCTGGTGCCGGTCTACGAAGAAGCGAGTTACGACCGGTATACCCACACGCTGATGTCGAAGCGATTCATTCGCGCCGATGAAACGTTGGACCTCGGGCACTTGGCCTACATCCCTCCCGGCGAATTCATCGGTGCCGGGCTCTGGCAGCTGTTCAAGGGCATCGAATCGCCCTACAAATCAGTGCTCAAGCTGCTGTTGATCGAGGTCTACGCCAGCGAACACCCCAGGGTTCATTGCCTCAGCCTGCGTTTCAAGCAAGCGGTTTTCGCCAATCAGCTCGACCTGGACGAGCTGGACCCTTATGTCGTGGTCTACCGACGCATCGAGGAATACCTTACAGCCCGTGGCGAGCTGGAACGCCTGGAGTTGGTGCGCCGTGCGCTGTATTTGAAGGTCAATCGCAAGCTCACCGGCAGCAGCCGCACCCCGAGCTGGCAGCGTTCCCTGCTCGAACGCCTGGCCCGTGAATGGCAATGGGACGCTCGCCAGCTGGCCTTGCTCGATAGCCGTAGCCAGTGGAAAGTCCGCCAGGTCAGCGCTGAGCGGCGGGCGCTGGTGAGCGAGTTGAATTACAGCTACCGCTTTCTGACCCAATTCGCGCGCACTGAACAAACCGTCAGCCTGATTAACAAGCGTGACCTTAACGTACTGGGACGACGGTTGTACGCAGCGTTTGAGCGCAAGGCGAACAAGGTCGAATTCGTCAACCCGGGCATCGCACCGGACCTGGCCGAAGACACGCTCACCCTGGTGTACGCGGCGAACAAGAAAGAACCAGGACAAACCCAATGGGGCTTGTACAACGGCAGCCTGACTGCCCATGAGTGGGAGCATTTCGCCCCGATCAAGCGCAGCCGCCAATTGCTGGAACTGTTGACCTGGTGCCACCGTAACGGCGTGATCGACAGCAGCACCCGTCTGGCCTTGCATCCGGGCAGCAGCGATATGAGCGAGTTCGAGTTGTTCAACCTGCTCGGCAGCCTTCAACAGAGCATCGCCCTGCCCCTGACCACCGTCGCCGAAGAACCGCTGCTGCGCGCCAGCGTCCCCAGCGAGGTGCTGATTCTGGTCAACGTCGGCGTTGACCCGCTCAAGCACCATCGCGACCTGAACATTCTGATGACCACCGAACGCACCGACTCACTGAGTTACGCCGGTGTCCGGGAAAACCTGGTGTTAACCCTGGACCAGATCACGCTGAACAGCTGGAATGAAGTGCTGGTCAACCGCTTCGATGGCCCGCACGCGCTGCTCGACTGCCTGCGCGATTACCTCAACAACTTGCCGAACGGGCCGCGACAACCGAAGTTGCGCGTACGCTGTTTCTGCCATAACCGCGCGCAGTTCATTGCGCAGCGGGTTGAGGACATCCTCGACACTGCGCAGAACCTGCTGCTGAGCCAGCTCAATCATCGTTACCTGATTCAGGTGCAGCAGCATTACCACGTCATGGAACTGGTGCCCGGCCAGGTCAAGCACATCGCCCTCGCTACGCTACCGGCACTGGTCGACTACCTGGGTGCCGAGCGAACTCGCTACAGCCCGCTGCACCTGGATCCGATGGCGCTGGAAGACCAGGATCTGGCCTTGATTCTGCCGATGGGTCAGCCGGATTGTATCCAGGTGTTTTACCGGGTTCACGACGATCAGGCCGATGTGTACGTGCTGGATGAATTCGATGCCCTGTGGCAACAGCGATTGCCCTATCACGACGACCAAAGCTTGCTGGTGCCGGTGCAACGGTTCTTGCAGGCGATTCTTTATCGACGTGACGCGTTGCAGCCACTGAACACCGTTCAACCGATGGATATCATTTATTACCAATTGCTGCCATCGGGCCCGGTCAGGGCTCGCCGTGTTGAAGCACGACCCGCCCCACAAACCCCCGCCAACAAACCGTTTTACGACGTGCAGGCCATCGTCGGCAAAGCTGCGCCGGGGAAAGTGCACATCACCTTGTATTGCAATCAGCGGGAGTTTTCAGAGCTGGAACATGGCGACCAATTGTTCAAAGTGGTCGCCCGAGAGATTGTCGAGCAGCGACGCGAAACGGAGCGCTATCGCTGCTACATCACCGATCTGGACCTGACGGGCCTGCTCGGTGACGGGCAGAGCTCAAGCAATGTGTATCTGCGCTACAAGTCTGACCTGGAGCGCGCATTGAACGAGGCGCTCGAGCAGTTTTGAACGGTTTTACTCCGGGAAGTCGCCGCCATTGGCAGGCTGAGATTCGACTTCAAGCAGTGTCAGTTTCAGCGTTTTGCCACCAGGCGCTGGCCAATCGATGTGCTGCCCGACCTTGAGGCCGAGCAACGCGCTGCCAACAGGCGCCAGAATGGAGATCTTGCCTTCGTCGGCATTGGCATCCTTGGGATAGACCAACGTCAGGTGATAGTCCTTGCCGCTGCTTTCTTCACGGCAATGGACTTTGGAGTTCATGGTCACGACATCGGCGGGCACATCTTCGTGGCCGACCAGAGTATCGGCGCGATCCAGCTCGGTTTGCAGCGCGATAACGCCCGGCAGCGAGTCATCCAGGCTGTCGATCAGGCGCTCCAGACGTTGTACGTCCAGTCGGGTAAGGGTGATGGAAGGTGCGGTCATGATCAGGGCAGACTCCTTTCTTCTGCACGAAAAAAGCAAAACCCCGCCAGAAAAAGGCGGGGTTTTCACGAACCTCGATGAGTTGAGGTGTATCCGGACACTATCACAGCTCAATAAATATACAAGCCAGGGGCGACCACGGCCCGACGCGGATCATTACGCCAAGGTTTTGCGCTGTGCCGCCTGGGCGCAAATGACACGGCGACGGTCGTCGTCTGCCGAGCGCCATTCGCGAATGTCTTCGACATGGCGAAAACATCCCAGGCAGACCTTTTGCTCGTCCAGCCGACAGACACCGCTGCACGGCGAAGCCACCGCCGGGCTGACATTGCTGTAAAGCGGCTTGGGCGGACGAACAGGGGCGGGCTGGGTCACGATCTCACAAGCCTTCGAAATCAAGTTCGACACCGGCCTGCTGGACCACGATGCGCTCCAGCATTTCGCCTAGCTGCTCTTCGCTCTTGTCGCACATCCAGCGCTCGCTCTCGGCGTCGTAGTCAAAGTGAAAACCACCCGACACGGCCGCCAGCCACAACTGACGCAAAGGTTCCTGACGGCTGAAGATCAACTGGCTGCCATTTTCGAACTTCACGGTCAGTACACCGGCCGAACTTTCCAGGTCGATATCCAGGTCGCTCTCGTCGAAAATATCCTCCAGCGTTTGCTGGGTAGCATCGACCAGATCGTGGAAACGGGCTTCGGTCAAACTCATTACGGCAACCTCAAAAAGTGTCTGATCAGGCTCAAGCGCCGCACGATACGGCCGAGCCCCGGTGAATGCAAAGGATAACGCGGAACTTGTGGGAACGAGCCTGTGGCGAGGGGATTTAACGAAACGTCGCACCGCCCCGTTGGGTCGCGAAGCGGCCCTGATTTTCGGGCTCCGGTGTGTATCAGAAAAATCGCACTCACCGGTTTTGCGACTGCTTCGCAGCCGAACGGGGATAAATCACCTCGCCACAGGCCCGCTCCAACGGGGTTGCGCATAACTGACAGGCACCAAGCACAAGCCCCGCCGGACGGGAGCCCCGTCGCATAGGCAAGCTGACGGGTGGCCGGTATACTCCGGCGCAATTAAAGCATTTTCAAGGATTTCGCCATGAAGCGCCTGATCTCTTCCCTTGCTGCGCTCCTCGCGGTTGCCTGCCTGGTATCGGCCTGCGGTCAAAAAGGCCCGTTGTACCTGCCTGACGATAGCCAGGACCCGGTCGAGCAGGCCAAGTCGTCGCAGCAGCAGCCTGCATCCAAAGCACACAAGCACGACGTCTACTAAGGGAACGCCATGGACGCTTTTAACTACCGTGACGGTGAACTGTTCGCGGAAGGTGTTGCCCTGTCCGCCATCGCCGAGCGCTTTGGCACACCGACCTACGTTTACTCGCGCGCACACATCGAAGCCCAGTACCTGGCTTACGCCGATGCACTGGCCGGCATGCCGCACCTGGTCTGCTTTGCAGTCAAAGCCAACTCCAACCTGGGTGTACTGAATGTCCTGGCGCGCCTCGGCGCCGGTTTTGACATCGTCTCCCGTGGCGAGCTGGAACGTGTGCTGGCCGCTGGCGGCAGCGCTGACAAGATCGTGTTTTCCGGCGTCGGCAAGACCCGTGACGACATGCGTCGCGCCCTGGAAGTCGGCGTGCATTGCTTCAACGTCGAATCCACCGACGAACTGGAACGCCTTCAGGTCGTGGCCGCCGAGCTGGGCGTTCGCGCGCCGATCTCGCTGCGCGTCAACCCGGACGTCGATGCCGGCACTCACCCGTACATCTCTACCGGTCTTAAAGAAAACAAGTTCGGCATCGCCATCGCCGACGCCGAAGACGTGTACATCCGCGCCGCGCAACTGCCTAACCTGGAAGTGGTCGGCGTCGATTGCCACATCGGTTCGCAACTGACCACCCTGCCGCCGTTCATCGATGCACTCGACCGCCTGCTGGGCCTGGTCGACCGTCTCGGCGATTGCGGCATCTACCTGCGCCACATCGACCTCGGTGGTGGCCTGGGCGTGCGTTATCGCGATGAAGAGCCGCCACTGGCTGCCGACTACATCAAAGCCGTGCGCGAGCGTCTTGACGGTCGTGACCTGGCGCTGGTGTTCGAGCCGGGCCGCTTCATCGTCGCCAACGCCGGCGTGCTGCTGACCCAGGTCGAGTACCTCAAGCACACCGAACACAAAGACTTCGCCATCGTCGATGCGGCCATGAACGACCTGATCCGCCCGGCGCTGTACCAGGCCTGGATGGACGTCACCGCCGTGCGCCCTCGCGACTCCGCTGCACGTGCCTACGACATCGTCGGCCCGATCTGCGAGACCGGCGATTTCCTGGCCAAGGACCGTCAGCTTGCGCTGGAGGAAGGCGATCTGCTGGCTGTGCATTCGGCCGGCGCCTATGGGTTTGTCATGAGTTCCAACTACAACACTCGCGGCCGCGCCGCAGAAGTGCTGGTGGACGGTGATCAGGCATTTGAAGTGCGTCGCCGTGAGACGGTAGCCGAGTTGTTTGCTGGCGAAAGCCTGCTGCCGGAGTAAAACCATGCTGCTGCGTTTTACCAAGATGCACGGCTTGGGTAATGACTTCATGGTCCTCGACCTGGTCAGCCAGCACGCGCACATCCTGCCCAAGCATGCCAAGCAATGGGGCGATCGGCACACCGGTATCGGTTTTGACCAATTGCTGATTGTCGAAGCACCGAGCAATCCGGATGTGGATTTCCGTTATCGGATCTTCAATTCAGACGGCTCCGAAGTGGAACAGTGCGGCAACGGCGCGCGCTGTTTCGCCCGCTTCGTACTCGACAAGCGCCTGACCGCGAAACGGCAGATCCGCGTCGAGACCAAAAGCGGCATCATCGAACTGGATATCCGCAGCGACGGCCAGATTGGTGTGAACATGGGTGCGCCACGCCTGGTGCCGGCCGACATCCCGTTCGATGCGCCAGAACAGGCCGTGAGCTACCAGATCGATGTCGATGGCACGCCGGTCGAACTGGCCGCCGTGTCCATGGGTAACCCCCATGCGGTGCTGCGGGTCAGCGACATCAACAATGCGCCGGTGCATGAGCTGGGACCGAAAATCGAACACCACCCGCGCTTCCCGGCACGGGTCAATGTTGGTTTTCTTCAGGTCATCGACCGTAACCGCGCGCAACTGCGTGTCTGGGAACGCGGGGCCGGGGAAACCCAGGCTTGCGGAACCGGCGCGTGTGCGGCCGCAGTGGCCGCGATCAGCCAGGGGTGGATGGATTCGCCGCTATTGATCGACCTGCCCGGCGGGCGTCTGTCCATTGAATGGGCAGGCCCTGGCCAACCGGTGATGATGACCGGCCCGGCAGTTCGTGTTTACGAAGGACAAGTACGTCTTTGAGTGAGTCAAACCCATGACCGACAAGCCCCAGGTTCCCGCCCTACAGCCCGACGAATCCCCTTCCGAAAGCCTTGAGGCGGCGGCGATTGCCGCGTACCTGGAGGCTCATCCGGACTTTTTCGTCGCGCACGAAGAACTGCTACCGTCCTTGCGCATTCCGCATCAGCGAGGGGACACCATCTCGCTGGTCGAACGCCAGATGACCATCCTGCGCGACCGCAACATCGAGTTGCGTCACCGCCTCTCGCATTTGATGGACGTCGCCCGCGACAACGATCGCCTCTTCGACAAGACCCGCCGCCTGATACTCGCGCTGATGGACGCCAATAGCCTTGAAGACGTGGTGATCAGCGTCGAAGACAGCTTGCGCCAGGACTTCCAGGTGCCCTTTGTCAGCCTGATCCTGCTCGGTGACAACCCGATGCCGGTCGGCCGCTGGGTCACTCATGCCGACGCGCAGACAGCCATTGGCGGCCTGCTCTCGGAAGACAAAAGTGTCAGCGGCAGCCTGCGCGAGCATGAGCTGGACTTCCTGTTCGGTGAAGAGCAGCGCAAGCAGATCGGCTCCACCGCCGTCGTCGCCATCAGCTATCAAGGCATCCACGGTGTGCTCGCGATCGCCAGCCGCGACCCACAGCACTACAAGAGCTCCGTGGGTACGCTGTTCCTGAGCTACATCGCTGAAGTCATGGGTCGCGTGCTGCCACGGGTCAACAACTCCCTGCGCTCGGTACGTTAACCATGGAACGGCAACTGGACGCTTACTGCGAACACCTGCGCAGTGAGCGGCAGGTGTCGCCTCACACGCTGTATGCCTATCGCCGCGACCTCGACAAGGTTCTGGGCTGGTGCATCAAACAGAACATCAGTAGTTGGGCGGCCCTGGACATCCAGCGTCTGCGCGGCTTGATCGCTCGTTTACACTCTCAGGGCCAATCGTCCCGCAGCCTGGCGCGACTGCTGTCCGCAGTGCGCGGGCTGTACCATTATCTGAATCGCGAAGGCTTGTGCGACCACGATCCGGCCAACGGCCTGGCACCGCCCAAGGGTGAACGCCGTCTGCCCAAAACCCTCGATACTGACCGCGCGCTACAGCTGCTTGAAGGCGCGGTGGAGGATGATTTCCTGGCGCGTCGGGATCAGGCCATTCTGGAGCTGTTCTATTCTTCCGGGCTGCGACTTTCGGAGCTGACCGGCCTCAATCTCGATCAGCTGGACCTCGCTGACGGCATGGTTCAGGTCCTGGGCAAGGGCAGCAAGACGCGACTGTTGCCAGTGGGTAAAAAAGCCCGCGAAGCCTTGGAGCTGTGGCTCCCGTTGCGGGCCTTGACCAACCCGGCGGACGATGCGGTGTTTGTCAGCCAGCAAGGTCGGCGCCTGGGTCCGCGCGCGATTCAGGTACGGGTCAAGGCCGCCGGTGAACGCGAGCTGGGGCAGAACCTGCACCCACACATGCTTCGACATTCCTTTGCCAGCCACTTGCTGGAGTCCTCCCAGGACTTGCGCGCGGTGCAGGAATTGCTCGGCCATTCGGACATCAAGACGACGCAGATCTACACCCACCTGGACTTCCAGCACCTGGCGACGGTCTACGACAGTGCCCATCCACGGGCCAAACGCATTAAGGGCGATGATTCATGACTCTCCAACTGATCACCTTCGACCTCGACGACACGCTCTGGGACACCGCCCCGGTGATCATCAGCGCTGAAGCGATACTGCGCACCTGGCTCACCGATCATGCGCCCAACCTGGGCGCGGTGCCGGTGGAACATCTGTGGGCCATTCGCGAACGCATCCTGAGCATCGAGCCAAACCTCAAGCACCGCATCAGTGCCCTGCGTCGACGCGTGTTGTTCCAGGCGCTGGAAGAAGCCGGCTACCCTCACGCAGAGGCGTCTGAACTGGCCGATCAGAGTTTTGAAGTGTTCCTGCATGCCCGGCACCAGCTGGAAATCTTCCCTGAGGTGCAACCCACCCTGGAACTGCTGGCCAACCATTACGCTCTCGGCGTGGTCACCAATGGCAACGCTGACGTACGTCGTTTAGGGCTGGCGGACTACTTCAAGTTCGCGTTGTGCGCCGAAGACATCGGCATCGCCAAACCCGATGCCCGGTTATTTCATGAAGCCTTGCAGCGCGGTGGCGCCACGGCTGAGACGGCGGTGCACATCGGTGATCATCCGGGTGATGACATCGCGGGGGCACAGCAGGCTGGCTTGCGGGCGATCTGGTTTAATCCGGCGGGTAAAATCTGGGAGGCCGATCACTCGCCTGATGCCGAAATTCGCAGCCTGACCGAATTGCCGGCGTTGCTGGCTCGCTGGAACTCCCGACACCCGTCCTGATATCACCGATATCCCCTTGTAGGAGTGAGCCTGCTCGCGATTGCGGTGTGACATTCAGCATTTATGTTGCCTGACACACCGCAATCGCGAGCAGGCTCACTCCTACAGGGGATCGACGCAGGCCCAAGATTTTTGTTTCACCCATGAAAAAGCCCGCAGCGACGGCGGGCTTTTTCAGCAAGCAAGGGCAGACGCTTAGATAGGCCGGCTGCCGTACTTGTTATCAGGCTTCTTGGGAGGATCGGCGACCACATTGGCCTCCACTTCCTGCACCTTGCCGCCCTTGGCCAGGAACTCTTCCATGGCCCGCGCAAGCGCATCGCGCTCTTTATTCTTCGCTTCGACGCTCGGCAGCTCATCGACCGAAACCGCAGCCTTGGCTTTGCCTTTGGCGGTCGGAACGGGCGTTTCACCGCCATCGTCTTCAGCGACGTCTTCCGCCGCTGCTTCCAGACCTTCTTCGGTTTCGTCGTCGTCGCCTACTTCGAGGTCGTCGTTTTCCAGATCATCGTCGCTCATGTTCTACCTCATGACTTGCGAAAAGCAGATTAGTTATAGCCCAGCTTCACCGTCTGTCGACGGCTGCCAGAAAAAATTCCACCGCCATTGGTGACCAACGGCTTATGCCCCTTCACCGTGCAAGGTGGCGAGGACTTTACGGGCACCGCCATGATCACGGTGCTCGCCCAGATAAACGCCTTGCCAGGTGCCCAACGCCAGTCGGCCTGCCGAAATCGGCAAACTGAGCTGACAGCCAAGTACGCTGGCCTTGAAGTGCGCCGGGAGGTCGTCCAGGCCTTCGTCGTTATGCTCATAGCCGTCTGTTCCTTGTGGGATCAGACGATTGAAAAATCGTTCGAAGTCGCGACGTACCGCCGGATCGGCGTTCTCGTTGATGGTCAACGACGCCGAGGTATGCTGCAGCCACAAGTGCAACAGACCGACCCGACATGCCTTGAGTTCAGGCAAGCCGGCGAGTAACTCGTCCGTTACCAGATGAAAGCCTCGGGGCCTTGCCCGCAAGGTAATCAGAGTCTGTTGCCACATACAGTTCTCCGCACGTTCGGGGCGCATTCTAGCGCGCTCTGGGAAAAAACAAAGGCCCTAATATTCCTTCAACGTTGTAAGCGATTGGCCGTACAAAATTGCCTGTTGAAAAGGTGTCGAAAGCTGACAGAAAAAACCTTTCAGCCTCACCTTCAATGACAAATCCCGGACAAAAAAATGCCCGGCGAACCGGGCATTATTTTTGCGCGTACTTACAAGTTGTAGCCGCGTTCGTTGTGAAGTGCCAGATCGAGACCGACCGCTTCCTCTTCCTCGGTCACGCGCAGACCCATGACGGCATCCAGGACCTTGAGGATGATGAAGGTGACGATCGCGGTGTAGATCACCGTGAAGCCGACGCCTTTGCACTGAATCCAGACTTGTGCGGCAATGTCGGTCACAGTGCCGAAACCACCCAGGGACGGTGCGGCAAACACACCGGTCAGGATCGCGCCGAGGATACCGCCGATGCCGTGTACGCCAAATGCGTCCAGGGAATCGTCATAACCGAGTTTGCGTTTCAGCGTAGTCGCGCAGAAGAAGCACACGACGCCCGCTGCCAGACCAATCACCAGTGCACCCATCGGGCCCACAGTGCCAGCGGCAGGAGTAATTGCTACCAGACCGGCCACAACACCCGATGCAATACCCAGAGCACTTGGTTTGCCGTGAGTAATCCACTCAGCGAACATCCAGCCCAATGCAGCAGCAGCGGTTGCGATCTGGGTGACCAGCATCGCCATACCTGCAGTGCCGTTTGCTGCAGCAGCAGAGCCGGCGTTGAAACCGAACCAGCCTACCCACAGCATTGCAGCACCCATCAGCGTGTAACCGAGGTTGTGCGGCGCCATTGGCGTGGTCGGGAAGCCTTTGCGCTTGCCCAGTACCAGGCAGCAAATCAGACCAGCCACACCGGCGTTGATGTGCACAACGGTGCCGCCAGCGAAGTCCAGCACGCCCCAGTCCCACATCAGGCCACCGTTACCGGACCAGACCATGTGCGCGATCGGCGCATAAACCAGGGTGAACCAGATGCCCATGAAGATCAGCATGGCGGAGAACTTCATCCGCTCGGCGAAAGCACCGACGATCAACGCAGGGGTAATGATGGCGAAGGTCATCTGGAAGGTGATGAACACCGCCTCAGGAAACAGTGCCGCAGGACCGGTCAGGCTCGATGGCGTGACACCGGCGAGGAACGCCTTGCCCATGCCGCCAAAGAACGAGTTGAAGTTGACGACGCCCTGCTCCATGCCGGTAGTGTCGAACGCAATGCTGTAGCCATAAATGACCCACAGAATGCTGATCAGACCGGTAATGGCGAAGCACTGCATCATCACGGAAAGAATGTTTTTGGACCGAACCATGCCACCGTAGAACAGCGCGAGGCCGGGAATGGTCATGAACAGCACGAGGGCTGTCGAGGTCAACATCCAGGCGGTGTCGCCGGAGTTGAGGACTGGGGCCGCCACTTCGTCTGCCGCCATAGCCAGGCTGGGCATTACGAGGGACAACAGGGCTCCTAGCCCTGCGAATTTACGCAGAGTCATATTGTTTTCTCCTGGGGCGTTGGGTTTGTGGCGGCTTTTTTAGATTGCGTCGGTATCGGTTTCGCCGGTACGGATGCGAATCGCCTGTTCCAGATTAACCACGAAGATCTTGCCGTCACCGATCTTGCCGGTGTTGGCTGCCTTGGTTATCGCTTCGATAACCCGATCAAGATCCTTGTCGTCAATGGCGACGTCGATCTTCACCTTTGGCAGGAAATCGACCACGTATTCCGCGCCGCGATACAGCTCGGTGTGACCCTTCTGCCGACCGAAGCCTTTGACTTCAGTAACGGTAATGCCCTGCACGCCGATCTCGGACAGCGACTCGCGCACGTCGTCCAGTTTGAACGGCTTGATGATGGCAGTGACTAGCTTCATGAAAACTCTCTCCCGAATTGGTGGACTTGCCCCAGGAAAACAAACCCGACTCAAGTCTAAGCGCAGTGCCTGGCTTTGTAACGCATCGTCGGCCTTACCTGCCCGTCCGACGCCAGTTAACCGCTCCTGACGAAACACTTCCCCGTTCCGCTCGGCGCACTGCATTCGTCACAGCGACTGCATCAGTGCATGGGTCACTAGGCACTAAGCAGAAAGCTTGCCATCTCCACAAAAACGACTGAATTCAATCCCTTGGCCTCAGCGACCAGCCACTTCACCCGAATGGCCCGCTGTATACGCACAACAACGGTGCGATGCCGTCCGTCCGCATGCGCGAAAAGCGTGCACCCCTGGCATCGAGATTGACTATAGACACTGCGTGATACACTGCCCGTCATTGTTTCCAGGACCTTTCCCATGCTCGCGCCCAAAGACTTCCTCGACGCCCTGACAGGCACTGCCTCCCGCCTTTTCAGCGGCGACACCCCGCTGCCGAAAAGCGAAATCGAAAGCCAGTTCAAGGCGTTGTTGCAGAGCGGCTTCAGCAAGCTGGACCTGGTGAGCCGGGAAGAGTTTGATAGTCAGATGGTCGTGCTCGCACGCACTCGTGCACGGCTGGAAAGCCTTGAGGCGAAAGTCGCCGAGATGGAAGCGAAGCTGACCCCGCCAGCCGAATAAACGCTCCAAACCCTGTGGGAGCGGGCTTGCCCGCGATTGAAGGTCAGCACGACCTGTAGGAGCTGCCGCAGGCTGCGATCTTTTGATCTTGAAGCCTGCAAACATCCCGGCAACGTCCTACAAAATTCTCATCCGCCGTCCGATTGCGCCGCACAGCTCCGGTTCCTAAGCTCACCCACTGCTGAATGTTCAGCACTGGGTTTGGCGACCTGGAAGTTTAAGGAACGCGACGACCATCGACTCGAGTCATGGCGGTTGTGCGTGGGAGACCTTCGGGTCTGCCGGGTTCCTTTTGCTCCGGCTCGCCAACCCGCGCACAACTGCCACCCAATTGTTTGGCGACAATTACTGGCAGCCCTTTAGGCAAAAGGAGCTGTATCAATGAATTGCAATGACGATTATCTAACCCCGCACGTCTTCACCCGCCACAAACTCCACCTCCACGCCCTCCTCCTAGAAAATCAACCCTGGTTCAGCGCCCGCGACTTGGGCCGCCTCATCCGCCTCTACATCGACGAACGCACCCTTCGAAAACTCGACCCGGACCAACACCAATCCGCTCGAACGCTCATCCACGGCAGCCTGGAAAACACCCTGCTGATCAGCGAATCCGGCGTCTACGCACTGCTCGTCTACCACTACTGCCCCGAATACCGAAGCCTGCGCGAATGGCTCACCCACGACGTGGTGACAGCACTCCGAGACGCAGAGCAACCGACCTCAACCGAGCGACCGGTGCTGAGCCTGTTGAATTGGCCAGAGATGTCGTTGAGCTTGCTGCACTGGAACAACAAGCCGTGGATTCGACTGGAGGACGTGCCGCTCGTACTGCCTGATCAGGAGGTACCAAAAGCTTCGCTCAATAGACCGTGGTGGAAGCGAGCGTCGCAGGCCTTGCAATCACTATGAGTATTTGAAACTTATCCACGCCCAACTTCGAACTTACGCTGATCGTAGGTCGATTGGAGATCCAGCCAGAACTCGGGCGTGGTGTTCAGATGAATGGATAACTTCCTCGCGAAAGCAGCACTGACGCCACGCTGCTGCTTCACAAAGTCGCTCACTTCGGCTTCAGACTCGTTCATAGAGCGAGCAAAAGCCTCAGGCGAAATACTCAGCGGCCTCAAAAACTCTTCGCCAAGAATCTCACCAGGATGAATTGGGCGCATCCCGGTCCTCTTCATTCATGCCTCCTATTGCTGCGTTCGGCGAGATCATAAGCAGCCACCTTCGCCCGGCAAGTCCAGTTACGCTCTTTCACCGATGTCCTTCACCTATCTCGGCACAGTCCTACAAAAAGCAGCTCTCTCGCCTGATTTATCATTCCTCACCCGCTCTCTACGCTTCTCGGCTCGATATTCGATAGATGTTTGCAATGAGAAGAAAAGGGAAAGGCACGGACCTGCGTAACCAGACTTTTAAATCGGACGCAAGGAAGCTCACCTACAAAGCATTTATCAATCAAATCGCACCTCGCGCTTTAAAAATCGACGTAGCACCTGTGAGGTTTGAGCCGATTACCGCCGCAGCGATAGAGAAATGTCATTTATGGAAAGGAGCAGCAATCTATCCGTGGGATCACATCGCCGAGTGGAAGCGTAAAGATGCCAAGGGCTTGGATCTGGCCATTTGGTATGGGCAGAATCTGTGCGGCTTGTGTTATGCAACACCGAGAAGAAGCGCAATCTGTCTGAAAATAGTTCTTCTGCAGGGGGATCCAGACACAGCCCATCCTCTTCGTGGTGTGATAGCTCCAATCGCCATACTCGCCGCTGATTTCTATGCGCGTATGCTTGGATGCAAAGTGATTGAAATCCAGGAACCTGATCCGAACGTTATTTTTTATTATCGAGATCTCGGATTCGACTTTGACCAGAACAACCGCCTTGTCATGTTCTTGAACGACCAATAACATTCAAAAAACAACCCATCGCAGGAGGAGTGCATGAGCCCAAAAAAGCGAAAGGCGAAACTTTTACAAATTGTTGAGTTCCACGCTGAAGCCCGTCGCCTGGCTGGAAACTTATCGGCCAATCAACTGCGAATTATTGAAGTCGGCATCGCGCGCGGTAAAGAACTTGAGCCTGGTGGCTGGTTAGCTGGCGGACGAAGCTAATTTTTTATGAGAGAAACCGTATCCCGAAGGCGGTTTTTTTTTGCCTGCAGTTCAGGGAAGCTACTCGCAACATCCAGTGAAAGTTCGCCCGCGTAATCACCCCACCAAATCCCTGCTCTCCGACTACCCTTCAAAAACCCGCAGGAAGCGGCTCCCGTACAACTCAAGGAACGACCATGTCCCTCTCCATCGTCCACAGCCGTGCCCAGATTGGCGTGGAAGCACCTGCCGTGACCGTCGAAGTCCACCTCGCCAATGGCTTGCCATCACTGACAATGGTCGGCTTGCCTGAGGCAGCGGTGAAGGAAAGCAAGGACCGTGTACGCAGCGCGATCATCAATTCGGGGCTGCAATTTCCGGCGCGGCGCATCACGCTGAATCTCGCACCGGCAGATCTGCCCAAAGATGGCGGACGGTTTGATCTGGCGATTGCCTTGGGGATTCTTTCGGCCAGTGTCCAGGTGCCGGCGCTCACACTGGATGACATCGAGTGTCTGGGAGAGTTGGCGCTGTCGGGGGCAGTAAGGGCGGTGCGAGGCGTGCTACCGGCAGCACTGGCGGCGCGCAAGGCCGGGCGTTCGTTGATGGTGCCGCGGGCGAATGCCGAGGAGGCCTGTCTGGCGTCAGGGTTGAAGGTGATCGCGGTGGATCACCTGCTGGAAGCCGTTTCGCATTTCAATGGGCACCTGCCCATTGCGCCTTACGTTTCAGATGGCTTGATGCATGCCAGCAGGCCCTACCCGGATTTAAACGAGGTGCAGGGCCAAATGGCGGCCAAGCGTGCCTTGCTGATTGCCGCGGCGGGTGCGCATAACCTGTTATTCAGCGGACCTCCGGGGACGGGGAAGACGTTGCTCGCGAGCCGCCTGCCAGGCTTGCTGCCACCGCTGGCCGAGAGCGAAGCACTGGAAGTCGCGGCCATCAAGTCGGTGGTCAGTTGCGTCCCCTTGAGTCACTGGCCACAGCGCCCGTTCCGGCAGCCCCATCACTCGGCTTCCGGCCCTGCATTGGTCGGCGGCGGCTCGAAACCGCAACCCGGCGAAATCACCCTCGCCCATCACGGCGTACTGTTTCTGGACGAGCTTCCCGAGTTTGATCGCAAAGTATTGGAAGTGCTGAGGGAGCCGCTGGAGTCGGGACATATCGTGATCTCCCGGGCCAAAGACCGGGTGCGGTTTCCGGCTCGCTTCCAGTTGGTGGCGGCGATGAATCCTTGCCCCTGTGGATATCTTGGTGAGCCCACGGGCCGCTGCTCCTGCACGCCGGACATGATTCAACGCTATCGCAACAAGTTGTCAGGCCCGCTGCTGGATCGTATCGACCTGCACCTGACCGTCGCCCGGGAAGCCACTGCGTTGAATCCAGCGGCCAAACCTGGAGATGACACCGCAACGGCGGCCGCTCTGGTTGCCGAAGCTCGGGAGCGACAGCACAAGCGTCAGGGTTGCGCGAACGCGTTCCTCGATCTGCCGGGTTTGCGTGCTCACTGCACGTTATCCACAGCGGATGAAAGCTGGCTGGAGTCTGCCTGTGAGCGGTTGACGCTGTCGCTGCGCTCGGCTCATCGGCTGCTGAAGGTAGCGCGCACGTTGGCGGACCTTGAGCAGGTCGACGAGATTACGCGCGGGCATTTGGCGGAGGCGTTGCAGTATCGACCGGCGACTCAGTAAATGCTGAAACCGAGTCGTCCCCATCGCGAGCAGGCTCACTCCCACAGGGTTTTTGTTGTTTACAAAATTTGCGAACGGCGCACACCCTGTGGGAGTGAGCCTGTTCGCGATGGCGATCTCAGAGGCGACTCACCGAAACCGGTCAACCTCGGAACGCAATTCTGCTGCCAGGCTCTCCAGCTCTTTGGCCGTCACCGCCAGGTTCGACACCACTTCGCGCTGCTCACTGTTCGCCAAGGCAATGCTTTGCAGGTTGCTACTCAGCAACGTTGCCGTGCTGCTCTGCTCCTGGGTCGCCGTGGTGATGGCAGCAAACTGCTGACCCGCCGAGCGGCTCTGCTCATCGATCCGCGCCAGCGCCGTGGCGACATTGGCGTTACGTGACAAGCCTTCCTGCATCAGCACATTGCCCTGTTCCATGGTGCTGATGGCGTTGCCCGTCTCTTGCTGGATGCTTTGGATCATCACCGAAATTTCATCCGTGGCCTGACGCGTACGCGAAGCCAGATTGCGAACTTCATCCGCCACCACTGCGAATCCACGGCCCTGCTCACCGGCACGGGCAGCTTCGATCGCCGCGTTCAGCGCCAGCAGGTTGGTCTGTTCGGCGATCGAAGTAATGACCCCGACGATGCCGCCGATTTCCTGTGAACGCTGACCCAAGGTGTTTATAACGGTCGCGGTACTGTTCAGTGCGCCAGCGATTTGTTCCAGAGACGAGGACGCTTCCTCCATCGATGTACGACCTATCCGCGTTTGTTGTGCGTTCTCTTGAGCCAGGCGCTGGGTGCTGCCCATGTTGTCGGCAATGTTCAACGAGGTCGCACTGAACTCCTCCACCGCGCCGGCCATGCTGGTGATTTCGCCCGACTGCTGCTCCATTCCTTCGTACGCGCCGCCAGATAACCCGGACAACGCCTGCGCGCGCCTGTTGACCTCTTCCGAGGCTTTGCGGATGTGTTCCACCATGGTCGACAGTGCCTGACTCATCTGATTGAAAGCCCGGGCCAACTGACCGATTTCGTCGTGGCTCGACACGTTCAGGCGCACGCTCAAATCACCTGCACCCAAGGCTTCGGCCTGACGCACCAGATCGCCCAGCGGCGCGAGCTTGCTACGCAACAGCCAGACTGCCGAACCCACCGCAATCAACATGGCCAGCAGGCTGCCAATTGCCAATCGAATCCCGACGCTCCAGGTCACCGCGTTGATTTCAGCTTTCGGCATGCTCGCGACCACCGACCAGGGGCCGCCCTCAAACGGCACCGCCACGCTGTAGAACGCTTCGGACTTGTCGCTCCAGAAATCGCCCGTTCCCGGTGTCTTGGACAGTGCAAGGATGGCCGGAACGGCCTGATCCAGCGCTTGCACGCCAGCGATCGGCACCAGCCACTTGCCCTGCTCATCCAGCAACGCCAACGAGCCGGTTTGACCAATACGGAAACGCTTGAGGTTGGCAAATTGCGCATTCTGCGCATCGGTGTAATCGAATCCTACAAACAGCACGGCAATGACCTTGCCGCCACTGTCACGTACGGGGGTGTACTGCGTCATGTAGGACCGTTCGAAGAGCAAGGCACGACCGACGTAGCTCTGCCCCGCCATCAGGCGTGCATAAGCCGGATGCGCGTGATCGAGCAGCGTACCGATGGCCCGCGTGCCGTCCTGTTTGCTCAGGGACGTACTGACGCGGATAAAGTCATCGCCGTTGCGCACGAACAACGTGGCGACGCCGGCAGTCATTTGCTTGAACTCGTCCACTTCGCTGAAGTTGTTGTTCAGCACTTCGCTGCCCAGGTGCAGGCCGGGAGTCTGTACGCCGGCCACTGTCACCGGCTCATCAGGATGCAGGCTAAGGCCGACGCTGAAACGCTTTTCGAACAATCCGCTGAGGCGCTGGGTGCTTTCGCGCAACGTACCGTGGAAGGTGCTCAACTGATCGGCCAGCAGCCGGGCTTCACTGGCCAGATGTTCTTCGCGGGTGGCGAGGTTGGCTGTATCCAGCGAGCGCAACGCGAACAGCGTACTGCCGCTGATGACCACCGCCAGTATCACGGCCAGCGCTAGCCCCAGTTGTGAGGCGATCCGGGCACGAGGTTGAGACATGACTGCTCCTGGCCGAGTGACCGGATCATCCTGATCGCGACGCACACTCAGCAAAATTTCTAATAATGGGAATTCGGTCGAACCTGCACGAAGGTTCCACCTGCAGACTTTCGGCGGCAAAGCTGAATACTTGAGTGATTCACCGGGAGATAGCTCAAAGCCGTCATTGCGACGGCTCTATCGATTCAGCTCAAATGCTCGACATCGGGCAACTCCATTGCCCGAACTTCGCCTTGCAGGAAATCACTGAGTCGGCGCATTCGTTCGCCGCCGGGGCGGGTTTTCGGCCAGACCAGGTAATATTTCTCACCGCTGGCGACAGCCGTCGGCCACGGCAAACTCAGGCGCCCTTGCGCCACATCCTCGGCCACCATCAGCAGATCGCCCATCGACACACCGTACCCGCGCGCAGCGGCGATCATGCCCAGCTCCAGCGTATCGAACACCTGCCCACCCTTGAGCGACACCTGATCGGCCATATCCATGCGTTCCAGCCAGTTGCGCCAGTCGCGACGATCCGGGGTCGGGTGCAGCAATTCAGTGTTGGCCAGGCGCGTGACATCCCAGGGTTGATCGTTCAAAAGGTTCGGCGCGCCGACCGGGATCAACTCTTCCGGAAACAGGTAGCTCGCCTCCCAGTCAGGCGGGAAATGCCCGTTGCTCAGCAATACGGCGCAGTCGAAGGGCTCGTCGTTGAAATCCACCGAGTCGACGTCCATCCAGGCGCTGGTCAGCTGCACTTCATTGCCCGGTTGCAGGTGACGGAAGCGACTCAGTCGTGCCAACAGCCAGCGCATCGTCAAGGTCGAGGGGGCCTTCATGCGCAAGACGTCGTCTTCCGCGCGCAAGGTATTGCACGCCCGTTCAAGCGCAGTGAAGCCTTCGCGAATCCCCGGCAATAGCAAACGGGCTGATTCGGTCAACTGCAGGTTTCGGCCACTGCGGTGAAACAGTCGACAGGCAAAATGCTCTTCGAGCGTACGAATGTGCCGACTGACAGCGCTCTGCGTGATCGACAGCTCTTCTGCGGCTCGGGTGAACGAACTGTGGCGCGCTGCTGCTTCGAATGCGCGAAGGGCATACAAGGGAGGAAGACGACGGGACATCGGGAACGCTCCTTCAACTGCGCAACATGAACCAGACGCAAACTATTCTGCATGAGTTTAAATCATGCGACCCATCCTTTTTATCCCTTTGTGCAATCCCCTGAGAGCGCCGAGAATCGACGGTCTACTGTTCCCCTTGAAAATTGAGCGTGATGATCATGAAGCATCCAGCACGTGTTGAACTCTGGGCCATTCTGCGGCTGGCGGGGCCGTTGATTGCCTCACAGTTGGCGCACATGCTGATGGTTCTTACCGATACGTTGATGATGGCCCGCCTCAGCCCCGAGGCGCTGGCCGGCGGCGGTCTGGGGGCGGCGGCCTATTCCTTCGTGGCGTTTTTCTGCATCGGTGTAATTGCTGCGGTCGGCACCCTGGTGTCTATCCGCAAAGGTGCAGGCGATACCGTTGGGGCGGCGCGACTGACCCAGGCGGGGTTGTGGCTGGCGTGGTTGATGGCGCTGGTGGCGGGCTTGCTGTTGTGGAACCTCAAGCCGGTGTTGTTGCTGTTCGGTCAGACCGAAACCAACGTCCAGATGGCTGGGCAGTTTCTGTTGATCCTGCCGTTCGCCCTGCCCGGCTATCTGAGCTTCATGGCCCTGCGCGGTTTCACCAGTGCGATCGGCCGGGCGACGCCCGTCATGGTCATCAGCCTCGCCGGTACGGTCGCTAACTTTCTGCTCAACTATGCGTTGATCACCGGCATGTTTGGCTTGCCGAAATTGGGCCTGGTCGGGATCGGACTGGTCACGGCCATTGTCGCCAACCTCATGGCAGTGGCACTCGCGTTGCACATCCGCCGGCATCCCGCGTACGACGCTTATCCGTTGCGCGCGGGCCTGTCGCGGCCCAATCGTCAGTACCTCAAAGAGCTTTGGCGCCTGGGCCTGCCCATTGGCGGCACCTATGCGGTGGAAGTCGGGCTATTTGCCTTTGCCGCGCTGTGCATGGGCACCATGGGAAGCACGCAATTGGGGGCGCATCAGATCGCGCTGCAAATCGTTTCGGTGGCGTTCATGATTCCGGCGGGACTCTCCTATGCGATCACCATGCGCATCGGCCAGCATTACGGCGCAGGGCAACTGCTGGATGCGCGGTTGGCAGGCAGGGTCGGCCTGGCCTTCGGAGCGATAGCGATGCTGGGTTTCGCGATGGTGTTCTGGCTGCTGCCAAATCAGTTGATTGGTTTGTTTCTGGACCACAACGACCCGGCGTTTCGCCCGGTCATTGAGCTCGCCGTGAGTCTGCTGGCGGTGGCGGCGTGGTTCGAGCTGTTCGACGGTACGCAAACCATTGCCATGGGCTGCATCCGTGGGCTCAAGGACGCCAAGACCACATTCCTTGTCGGACTGGGTTGCTATTGGCTGATCGGTGCACCGGCCGCTTGGTGGATGGCCTTCCATTTGGACTGGGGGCCGACGGGAGTCTGGTGGGGTTTGGCGCTGGGCCTGGCTTGCGCGGCGGTGGGTCTGACGCTGGCGTTTGAATGGAAGATGAAGCGGATGATCCGGCGGGAGCCGTCTTCGGCGGAAAGTTTCCAGATCGCCCAGCCTGACTGAAGTTTCCTGTAGGAGCGAGCCTGCTCGCGATGAGGTCGTATCAGTTAACATCAATGCCACTGATACATCGCTATCGCGAGCAGGCTCGCCCCCACAGTTGATTATCGGCTAACTCACGACTTCCAATGCAGGCTGCTGGCTCGAACCAAACGTCAAATACTCAACCAGTTCCGCCAACGGCAGCGGCTTGCTGATCAGGTATCCCTGCACCTGATCGCAACCAAACCCGCGCAACAGATCCAGCTGTGCCGCGGTTTCCACCCCTTCGGCAACCACTTCCAGGTTTAGGTTATGCGCGAGGTTGATCATCGCGTGGACCAGTTTGCGATTTTCCTCACGCTCTTCCATGCCGCCGACAAAGCTTTTGTCGACCTTCAGCAAGGCAATCGGCAGGCTGTTGAGGTGCACGAACGACGAAAATCCGGTCCCGAAATCATCCAGTGAGAAGCGCACACCCAGGCGCCCGAGGGCATCCATGGTCTGCTTCACCAGATCGCTGCGGCGCATGACTGCCGTTTCGGTCAACTCGAACTCCAGCCACTGCGCCTCGACGCCGCGCTCGACGATCAAGCGACTCAATGTCGGCAGTAGCTGGCTGTCCTGAAACTGCCGGAATGACAGGTTGATCGCCATGTGCAACGCCGGCAGACCGCGCTCGCGCAGCGCCTGCATGTCACGCAACGCACGGGAAATAACCCAGTAACCCAGCGGCACGATCAAACCGCTTTGTTCGGCCAGCGGGACAAATTCGCTCGGAGGCAGCAAACCACGCTCGGCATGCCGCCAGCGCACCAAAGCTTCGAGGCCGACAATCTGCCCGTCCGCAAGATTCAGCCTGGGTTGGTAATGCAGCTCCAGTTCATCCCGACGCAACGCCCGGCGCAGCTCGCTTTCGAGGTCGGCCATGCTGCGGGCATTGCGGTTGATGCGTTCGTTGAAGATGTGGAAGGTGCAGCCCTGCGTGCTCTTGGCCTGCTGCATCGCGATGTGGGCATGCCACATCAGCGGATCGGCACCGGCCTGGGCCCGGGCGTGGGCAATGCCCAGGCTGGAACCGATCAACAGGCTTTCGCCGTCGACCCAATAAGGTTCGGCCAGGGCTTCGGTAATACGTTCGGCCATCCATTCCGCGCGTTGAGGGGCGCGACGGGTGTCGATCAGCAAGGCAAATTCATCGCTGCCCAGCCGCGCCAGCTGATCGCCGGCCTCAAGCTGGCTTTTCAACCGCGCGACGACTTGCAGGATCAACCGGTCGCCAGCCTGATGGCCAAGGGCGTCGTTGGCATGACGGAAGTTATCGAGATCCAGGTGACCGAGCGCCAGGCCTCGGCCGTCGTTTTCCACCAAGCGCGCCGCCAGCAATGTCTGGAACCCCTGCCGGTTGGCGATGCCGGTCAACGGGTCTTGCTCGGCCAGGCGCTGCAGGGTGTTTTCCAGCAGTCCGCGTTCGCGCACGTGGCGCAGGCAGCGACGCAACATGCCCGAATCCAGTACGTTGCGCACCAACCAGTCGCTCACACCATCGGGTGGCGAAACGGGTTCGTGTTCGAGCAGCAATACAGTCGGCAGAGTGCATTGGCCTGGCAGCGGCGCCAGTGCAGGAATCGTCAACAACACCGCATTGCGGTTGTCATCGAACAGACTGCTGACCGACTCCCAGCTCGGCGCGCTGATCAGCACGGCCGAGCTCCCCATCGGAGCCAGACACTCGCGCAACAACGCTGCCCACGCTGGCTCTTCGGCCAGTAGCAGCAAACGCAAGGGTTCGACAGGCGTAGACAAGCTAGCTCCCTAGACTCTGCAAAGAGGTGGCGACCGGCATTATGCCGCGCCGATAACCAATGACCAAATGACATCAGTTATCAAACGAGGCTTTTGTATCAGGAATTACGAACATTAGACGCAAATTAATCATGCATCCTGCGTGAAAGTATCAAAACCGGCAAATACAGATCGCGTGTTACGTCACAAGTCGGAGAGAGCAGCACAATTCGCTGAGCCTGTTAAAATGCCGGCCCATTTCGCAAACGACTCCCTGATTCCGTATGTCCCGACTCAATCCCCGGCAGCAAGAAGCCGTGAGCTACGTCGGCGGCCCTCTTTTGGTGCTCGCCGGCGCAGGCTCCGGCAAGACGAGTGTGATCACGCGCAAAATCGCGCATTTGATCCAGAACTGCGGCATTCGCGCCCAGTACATCGTCGCCATGACCTTTACCAACAAGGCCGCGCGCGAGATGAAGGAACGGGTCGGCACCCTGCTCAAGGGCGGCGAAGGCCGCGGCCTGACGGTGTGTACCTTCCACAACCTGGGCTTGAACATCATCCGCAAGGAACACGTTCGCCTGGGCTACAAGCCGGGTTTTTCGATCTTTGACGAGACCGACGTCAAAGCCTTGATGACCGACATCATGCAGAAGGAATACTCGGGCGACGACGGCGTCGACGAGATCAAGAACATGATCGGCTCGTGGAAAAACGACCTGATCCTGCCGCCCGAAGCCCTGGAAAACGCGCGCAATCCCAAGGAGCAGACCGCCGCCATCGTCTATACCCACTATCAGCGCACGCTCAAGGCGTTCAACGCGGTGGACTTCGACGACCTGATCCTGCTGCCGGTAAAGCTGTTCCAGGAACACGCCGACATTCTCGAAAAGTGGCAGAACAAGGTCCGCTACCTGCTGGTGGACGAATACCAGGACACCAACGCCAGCCAGTATTTGCTGGTGAAACTGCTGATCGGCACGCGCAACCAGTTCACCGTGGTGGGCGACGATGACCAGTCGATTTATGCCTGGCGTGGCGCGCGCCCGGAAAACCTGATGCTGCTCAAGGACGATTACCCGTCCCTGAAAGTGGTAATGCTGGAGCAGAACTATCGCTCCACCAGCCGCATCCTGCGTTGCGCGAACGTGCTGATCTCCAATAACCCGCACGAATTCGAAAAGCAGCTGTGGAGCGAGATGGGTCACGGCGATGAAATCCGCGTGATCCGTTGCCGCAACGAAGACGCCGAAGCCGAGCGTGTGGCCGTTGAGCTGTTGACCCTGCACTTGCGCACCGACCGGCCGTACAGCGACTTTGCGATCCTGTACCGCGGTAACTACCAGGCCAAGTTGATCGAACTGAAGCTGCAGCACCACCAGATTCCCTATCGTCTGTCTGGCGGCAACAGCTTCTTCGGACGTCAGGAAGTGAAAGACCTGATGGCCTACTTCCGCCTGATCGTGAACCCGGACGACGACAACGCCTTCTTGCGGGTGATCAACGTCCCGCGCCGGGAAATCGGTTCGACCACGCTGGAGAAGCTGGGTAACTACGCCACCGAGCGAAAGATCTCGATGTACGCCGCCACCGATGAAATCGGCCTGGGCGAGCATCTGGACACCCGTTTCACCGATCGCCTGTCGCGATTCAAACGCTTCATGGACAAAGTCCGCGAGCAGTGTGCGGGCGAAGACCCGATCTCCGCGCTGCGCAGCATGGTCATGGACATCGACTACGAGAACTGGCTGCGCACCAACAGTTCCAGCGACAAGGCCGCCGATTACCGCATGGGTAACGTCTGGTTCCTGATCGAGGCGTTGAAAAACACCCTCGAGAAGGACGAGGAAGGCGAAATGACCGTCGAGGATGCCATCGGCAAACTGGTGCTGCGCGACATGCTGGAACGGCAGCAGGAAGAGGAAGACGGTGCCGAAGGTGTGCAGATGATGACCTTGCACGCCTCCAAGGGCCTTGAATTTCCCTACGTGTTCATCATGGGCATGGAGGAGGAAATCCTTCCGCACCGCTCCAGCATCGAAGCCGACACCATCGAAGAAGAACGCCGCCTGGCCTACGTCGGCATTACCCGCGCGCGTCAGACTTTGGCCTTCACCTTCGCGGCCAAGCGTAAGCAGTACGGCGAGATCATCGATTGCGCACCGAGCCGCTTCCTCGATGAACTGCCGCCGGACGACCTGGCCTGGGAAGGCAACGACGACACGCCAGTTGAAGTCAAAGCCGTTCGCGGTAATACCGCACTGGCGGATATACGCGCGATGTTAAAGCGCTAGAATTGAGCACTTTTTAACCAAACACTTTTTACAAGCTAGGCGCATACCGCGTCAGTAGAGGAAAGCTTCATGGAAGCACTGCACAAGAAAATTCGCGAAGAAGGCATCGTGCTTTCCGATCAGGTTCTGAAGGTCGACGCCTTTTTGAACCACCAGATCGACCCGGCCCTGATGAAGCTGATTGGCGACGAGTTCGCCACGCTGTTCAAGGACTCGGGCATCACCAAGATCGTGACCATCGAGGCCTCGGGCATTGCTCCGGCCATCATGACGGGCCTGAACCTTGGCGTGCCGGTGATCTTTGCGCGCAAGCATCAGTCCCTGACCCTGACCGAAAACCTGCTGTCGGCGACCGTGTACTCGTTCACCAAGCAGACCGAAAGCACGGTAGCGATCTCGCCGCGTCACCTGACCAGCAGCGACCGCGTACTGATCATCGATGACTTTTTGGCCAACGGTAAGGCGTCCCAGGCGCTGATCTCGATCATCAAACAGGCCGGCGCGACCGTGGCCGGTTTGGGGATCGTGATCGAGAAGTCGTTCCAGGGTGGCCGTGCCGAGCTGGATGCGCAGGGTTACCGCGTTGAATCCCTGGCCCGGGTGCTGTCGTTGAAAGATGGCGTTGTGACGTTTATCGAGTAATCCGCCACTGCGCGTTACCCCTGTGGGAGCCAGCCTGCTGGCGATGGCATCGTGTCAGTCACACTCTTCATGACTGACAGACAGCCATCGCCAGCAGGCTGGCTCCCACAGTTGGTTTTGCGATGGGCGTTATTGCGCGGTGGCTTTAAGGCCGGTGAGCAATAGCCGCTGAAACAGATCCTCTTTCAACCCCTCCGGACTCGTCAGCTGCATCCGCTCCAGATGCGCGGGAAATTCCGACGCTGGCGGCGCATCCAGCGCAGCCTTGCCCAGTTCCAGTATCTCCGTGAGCTTGAACTTGCTCTTCAACCAGTTCAGCGCCCGCAACACATCCCGTTCCTGCGCGGTGAAATCACACCCCAGCGGATATTCGGGAAACAGCTGCGGATGCCGTGCCTGAATGTCCTGCAAACGCTGCGCAGTGTTGTCGGTGAATCGCGGATCCATGCGGAAATCCTTGGGCAATTTCCCGACCTTCTGCGCTTGCTCGATCAAGTCCGCCTGAAAGCGAGAATCGCTGATGTTCAGCAGCGCCTCAATCACCGCCGCATCGTTTTTGCCGCGTAGATCAGCGATGCCGTACTCGGTGACCACGATGTCGCGCAGGTGCCGTGGAATGGTGCAATGGCCGTATTCCCAAACAATGTTTGAGCTGACCTCCCCGCCCGCCTCTCGCCAGCTGCGCAGAATCAGCACCGACCGCGCCCCTTCCAGCGCATGGCCCTGGGCGACGAAGTTGTATTGCCCGCCCACCCCGCTGAGCACCCGCCCGTCTTCCAGCTGATCGGCTACACCGGCGCCCATCAGGGTCATGGTGAACACCGTGTTGATGAAACGCGCGTCCAGGCGCTGCAAGCGCTTGAGTTCTTCCTGGCCGTAGAGTTCGTTGATGTAGCTGATGCGGGTCATGTTGAATTCGAGCCGTTTACTTTGCGGCAATTCACGCAAACGCTCGTAGAAGCTGCGCGGCCCGAGGAAAAATCCGCCATGCACCGAGATGCCGTCACTCTGTGCGGCCTCATCGAGGGTGCCGGCATTGGCCTGTTGCTGCGTCGGTACGTCGGGATACACCTTGCGCCGTACGATCCCGGCGTCGGCCAATACCAGCAAGCCGTTCACGAACATTTCACTGCAACCGTACAGCCCTTTGGCGAATGGCTCGACGCCCCCTTCGCGGTCGATAAGTTGCGCCCACTGGCTGAGATTGATATCCGCCAGCAGTGCCTTGTAACCGTCGTTATCGGCTTGCCGCGCCAGCAATGCGGAGGTCAGCGCGTCCCCCATGGAACCGATACCAATCTGCAAGGTACCGCCATCGCGCACCAGCGTGCTGGCATGCAATCCGATGAAGTGATCCTGAAAACCTACGGGCATGTTGGGCGTCGAGAACAGGGTGGTGCTGTCCTTTGCGTCGATCAAAAAGTCGAATGCATCGATGCCGATTTCTGCGTCACCGGGCATGTAGGGCAAGTCGTTGTGCACCTGGCCTACCATCAGGATCGTCTCTCCGGCGTCTCGGCGCTTGGCGATCATCGGAAACAAGTCGAGGGTGATATCCGGGTTGCAGCTCAGGCTCAGACGATCAGGGTGTTCGCTGTGGCTGGCCACCAGCTGGGCGATCAGGTTCAACCCGGCGGCATTGATGTCGCGCGCTGCGTGGCTGTAATTGCTACTGACATAGTCCTGTTGCGCCGATGCACTGTGAAGCAGGCTGCCGGGTTGCATGAAGAATTGCTGGATATGAATGTTGGGCGGCAAGTTGTCTTTTTGCAGGTCCGGGAGAAATGCCAATTCCGGATAGTCCCCGAAAACCCGTTCGATAAAGGGTTCAAGGAAACGCTTCTGCAAGCCGTCGCCCAAGGAAGGCCGACCCAGGCACAGCGCGGTATAGATCGTCAGCTGGCGCTCAGGCAGTTGCGCGACGCGCCGATACAGCGCGTTCACGAAGTGGTTGGGCTTACCCAACCCCAAAGGCAGGCCCATGTGGATATGTGCCGGCAACCGCGCCAGGACATCATCGACCGCTTGCTCGATAGAACACAGCTGCACCATCTGATCCTCCCTTACATTCCGTGAATTGGGGTTGGACCGAGCTTGCCGCGTCTTTGCTGCGATGGAAAGGGGGCTTGGTAATATTTCTTACACGACAAATCACTATCACGGTAGGACATTTCGCACTATCAGTGAATTAAAACCAAATTTTCCTACCAACAATCATGTTCACATTCAGATCGGAAAAGTTTCCTACATTTTTTTTGCTTTTCCGAAGTTGGACCTACAAAAACTGGAATCGCAGCCTACGTGAAAAACACCAAGATACTTAATCAAGAGCAGACATGTCTGATTGTTAAATTTATACGCATCGTCAATAGTTAACAGATAAAGCACGGCATCAAAATTTACCTGCCAGAGACATACTAATTGATTGCCAGCACCGCAAATGCCATGCAAAAAAATCACGTGTAAAAAGGAGGAATTATCATGCATAAAACTTAGGCCCTAAGATATCCCTACAACCTATTACAAACACTATCCCGACAAATTAAAGCATCGGGTGTATGCGCTGTAGAACTAAAAATCAAGTTACACCACTACTCCATTAAGGTAATGAGGTGAATCATGCATATAGATCTAAACGCTATCCAGAATGCAAGAAACAATATGCTGAGTTTGAGCGAACCAATTTCCGCACTGGTAATACAGGCGTACAGCAATCTTACCGCCGCGTCTAGCGGAACACGCCCTTGTACAAGCTGCTGTACTCAATGCTGGAATAAATGCTGCCTCGCTACTTATGGCTATTGATTGAAAGGAGCGGCCGAATATCTCGGCCGCGTCCTCACTACTCACCGCTTGATGGAGGAATTACGTCATGGCCCGACCGATTGATTTTCTAAATGATGAATTTTTAGAACAAACAATAAAATTGAGTACCGACTGCCCTGTTTGGCCCTATCTAGCCTATTACGCTCATAAGACAGAAGAAAAATTCAAAAACATAGGCGGTATAAGTCAGGATGAAAAAACAGTTGTAATTAACGGTTTTTTAAACAACTTATCATCCAGAATTGTCGCAGCGTCAAACAATGTATTATTTGCAGAAAGAGAAATCTTAGAAAAATCATCGATTGGGCACCCTATATCAGTGAAGGAGCATTTCAAATTAATTAAAGAGACGCCTGCATACCTTCGTAATATTTTACTAGCTTACCCTGAACTAGATAGGCTCTTGGAAAGGGTATCAGAAAATTTCGCAGCACAAAGTGTGCGCCTTGTCGAAAATTTTATAAACGACAAACCCATTTTATCTAACAGCTTCAACTTGCAGGGTGGCAGCTCTATTATAGAATGTGAAGTATCTGAAGGTGAAACTCATAACGGCTCTATGACCGTATGCATCTTAACCTTCTCTAATAAAGAACGACTGGTCTACAAACCTAGAAACCTTGAACTCGAATCTTCTGCGTCAAAAATATTAAAATCACTAGCAGATAAAGGAGGAGCTAACTACAGCGACTGGACTATTCCATTTTATATTATTGGCGATAATCACGGCTGGACTGAATATGTGCCTCAGAAACCTGTTGAACGCGAAATAGACATTGCTAAATATTATCAAAGGGCAGGTTTTCTACTCGGATACTGCACTGCTTTTACTGCATCAGATATCACGTCTGACAACCTCATCGCGCACGGCACTAGCCCGGTTCCTATCGATTTAGAAACAGTTTTCTATAGCGTGCTTAGTACAGAAAACATTCCTAAAGAAGTCCGCTGGAATTCGACGCAGACCAGTATTCTCCCTAACTGGACGTGGAAAGGGACTGACGGAATTGGAGTAGACTTAAGTGCCCTTGGCGGCCTTAAAGAGCAGTATGTCAGCTTAAACTTATATCAACATATAGAAGATAAAGACGGAAATGATAGTTTTGGAATGGATGGAGTTAAAATTCAGCCTGGGAAAAACGTTCTTTACTTCAATGACAAGCCTGCTACACCATGGAAATATGAAAAGGAAATAATAGAAGGCTTCGAATGCTTTTTCAGAACCCTCAAGGAACACCGCTTTTTAATTACTGAATCTATCAAAGCATTATCCGGATTAACTTGCAGGTATGTACCACGCTCAACAGCAACATATCACTATGCAGTTCAATGCTCTCTCCACGCGTCTTTAATGAACAGTTCAGAAAATAGAAAAGCTTTTTTAAAGAAAATACTAGACAACGACACCGCACCGGCTATTGGCTTTTTGGACTCCGAAATACAGGCCTGCTTAAACTTGGACATTCCATACGCTCAAGGTAATGTGGGAACGCTTACCTTTATCGAACCCTGCTATTCTGGGGAGGGGTATTTAGATAGCAATGACTACCTCGACGGTCTGTCGCATAGCATCGGCTACATAGAAAATATAACTCCGGCCCGCATCTCGTTCGAAGTGAGCTTGATCAGCAACACATTACTTGCAATGCGGTATATGTATGACCATGACAAGAAGCTGACAGAGCACAAATTCCGTGAAAATGACCCGCTAGACAGCTTCGAAGAGCAAAACTTAAATTCAATATTTGAAAAAATCGAGCTTTCGCAAAACAAAAATACAGATTTTATCAATAATCAGCTCCGCAATGAACTGTCCATTAATGGATTATGGCTAGGCTTCCACGCTTCTCCTGGTGGATACATAGAATATTCCGAGTTAGGAGAAGACTTCTATTACGGTTTGTCTGGAATATTGTACGGTTGCATCAGCGCAAGTAAGTGGGTCCATATCCCAGAAAATTTACTACGCTCACTAATGGAACAAGTATACGCGAGAATTTATACAAAACTAAAAAACAAAGGATCACATCTTGGAGGATTCCATTTTGGCCTTTCATCTGCAATTACCCCATTATATATAAGCCTTTCTTATTTTGCTGATAGCAGAAAAGAATTATTGCTTACCGATTACAAGAAATACATCGAGGATATTTTAGACGAAACCTGGTGGCAAAAAAATTTTTGGGGAGTTGATTTGCTTTCCGGAACATGTGGAACGCTAGCCGTTATTACTAAGCTTTATGAACTTACAAATGATGAAGCATTTGCGGCACTGGCCAAATCGTTATATTCGAAAATAGAGACAGAGCTTAGTAGTCACCACGGTCGTAAGATACCCACTTTTGACAAATCAATAACCACGCGCGCTGACGGACTTTTGAGTGGAATTTCTCACGGTGTGATGGGATGTGCCTACGCCATATTTTACTTTAATGAAACGATTACAAAAGACAAATCCATTTACTCAACATTTATGGGGTTTTTAGAGTGGGAGTTGTCCGAGTTTGATGTAAACATTCAAAACTGGAACGACTACAGAAAAAGATCAAAATCTGAAAAAGGAGAGTTTTCCTGGAGTCACGGATTACCGGGGAACTATCTTGCGTTAAAATACTTTGCCTCAAAAAACGTCAGCGAAGCGATAAGTTTCCTTGAAAAATATCCAGCCGAAATTCTATTCTCTTATGAAAACTTACACATAAGAAATCGACCAACAAATGACTCGCTATGCCATGGAGCATATGGCTTGTTAAATATAATAAAGAAGGTGTGCCCAGACATTCTACTTGATCATAGAGTTTATATTTGGGCTAACATACCAAACCTGACGGAGCAAGACACTCGGGAACTGCGAACGAGAGCAGCTGATCCTTTAGGTCTATGGGTAGGCAAAGTAGGCTCGATACTTGGATCAATTGGAGTTCTCAACAAAGAATATGAATTCCCATTCCTCGCGCATGAAATGAATTATATACAACAATGATTTCAAACTGGAGATTGGTATTTATGGGGATAATCGTTGCTCTTTCGAGCATCGCCTCCCCATATTTAATAGGCATGGCAGTCAACTCTTACTCCGCGAAAGGAGACGTGAATGTATTCATTGTTTTTCTGTCATGCGTATTTATAATAGCAACTCCGTGCTTAAGAATGGGCTCAAATATATACACGCAAAAAATATCCTTATCCACAAAGAAACTATTAAAAGAGCACCTCATAAAAAAGATCGTTGTAGACTTGAACAGCGAAAAAAATACCGATGGAGAGGTCATTGATCTAATTGATGGTGACGTCGAGGGAGCCATATACCTGTACCACAACATCTACCTCGACATCACGCTGAATATTTCAATCATGCTTTTATCACTTTATATAATATACAGCTATAGCCCTATTATGGCTCTAGCACCTTTGGCGGCGATTCTATACACGCTATTTTTTCATCTTACTTTTCGAAATATCACTCAAACACTATATACTTCGTACGTTGAACATAACACTAAACTCATCAGTTCGATTGTTGAGTCGATAGAACGAAAACCTCGCCCCTCATTTGAACATCAATTAACACAATGCGGGATAGTCAAAAAATCTTCACTAATTGCGTGTGCCAAGGTATCAAGTCTTGAGTTCTGCTCTGGACTATCATACCTGATAGGTATTTTCCTATTATTTACAATAGGCTCGATATCCATAATTGAAGGCACACTATCTATTGGAGACCTAATTTCTTCAGCTATATATATCGAGCGAGTACTCTCTCCCACAATCGCTCTTGTCAGCATCTACTACGCGACAAGTGAAGCATTGTATCGCAGGGCAAGATTACAGAAAAATTTAAATGGCAACCAAAATGCATAATTTGTTAAAGAAGAACTTCGCGCTATTCATATTGGTTGGATTGTGCCTAACTCTGGTCGCATACTGTCAGCTTTCTATTCCACACCTACTTGCGCTTGCAGTTTCTAACATCGAAGATTTTGACGAAACTAAAGACTTGCTTATGATTTTCGGTGCTTTGTATATTGGTAAAGGCTTTGCGCAAGGCGCTGCGAATAGTTTAAGTACTTATCTTGAGTCATCTATACGTATGGATTTGATAAGTTATATCTATAAAAACGTTAATACCGATAGTCAAGGGAGGGTGATCACGATGATCAAAGAAGATGCCGAACGAATCGCCTCGGCGATAACAAACACTCTCAACCTATCGGGTTCAAGCATATTGGTCATATTTACATTTTATTCACTTATTACTGAAACACCTTACTTTTCTTTGCCATTGATAGCGATTTTTATACTCACTGCAAAGCATCTAAAAAACTCTTCCAAGTTAGTATCAGAAAGCTACAAAAACGAGATCAACAAAGAAGAGCAATACAAGTCATCAATCTTGGAATTAATTCAATTGCGAAAGTTGCATCTACCGAAAATCACTTCGAAATTAGCTGCCAGCTGTCTGTATATGAACAATGCAACTACAGCGCGATATGAGTATGAAAAACTAAACCTTAAACTATGCTTCGTTCCCGAAGCTATAGTCGCTGTGGGTACGGCGTTAATTATTGGACTTACGGCAATCATTTCACCGAAATCTTTCGGCTCAGACTATATTTACTATCTTGGATACCTAGGGATTTTCGCAATGGCATGCAGGCACTCCCTAGAGACCATGCTATCTCTAGTTGGCGTCAATGAATCTATTAAAAGAGTTTTCAGTCATGAATAATCTTTATTTGCAGGAAATTCGTCTAAAGCCAGGCGCGAAAATATTACCTTATTTAATAAATTTCTTTCCGATAAAGTTTACGAACAATTTAACAATTATCGTAGGTGAGAATGGAAGCGGCAAGTCAACCATCCTTGAAAGCATTGCGTTGAAACTTGGTTGCAACCCAGAAGGAGGGGGGCGAAATTTCGCCTTCAAAACGGAAGACACTCACTCTGATCTTCACGAGAAATTAGTACTATCTAAAGGCCATCGTCGGGAAAAGGATGTTTTTTTCTATAGAGCTGAAACATTTTATAACCTGAATACAGAGATCAGGCGATTAGACGAAGAAAAGAGCTTTGGACCAGAAATCAAGTCGTTTTATGGTGGTCACGACTTACATACTTTATCTCACGGAGAGGCGATGCAAGGTCTCTTTGAAAACCGCTTTAAAAATGAAGGGATTTATATACTTGATGAGCCAGAGGCATCATTATCGCCCCAGAGGCAATTGAACTTTATAGTTCGTATAACTGAACTAGCTCGCCAAGGCGCTCAATTTATTATAGCAACACACTCGCCTCTCATAATGTCAACTCCAGATTCTGAACTACTCCAGATTACAGAGGGCAAGTTGGAAAAAACAATCCCTGAAGACACGGTTGCCTACAGCGTTTATAAGGCCGTATTGAATTCATCTGGGAGTTATCTAAAAAAAATGGTTACTGACACATAAATTTATTTCAGCACCGTAATTTTGTTTGCCGGCCCTTTGCTGCAATGAACTGTCTCGCGCGGTAAATCGCAAATCGAGTAGGAGGCGGCTTCACAGCCGCCGTCTTCTCAAACCACCGTACGTACGGCTCCGTATACGGCGGTTCAGGTTATGCGGTTAAGTCGGTTTATCGTATCCAGTATAGAGACCAGCCCTAGCCGATCCCACAGCTTCTTCGCCAACGCCTGATTCATATGTGACGCTCCCGGGCCCTGCCCATTGGACGCCGATCTACGAGCGCGTGCTTCGTCGATCCTCAGACGCATCGGTTACGCGCCCTGATTGAGGGCTGCTTCCATTGGCGCCAGAGGATGCAGCGGAGCCTGTGACGGATCCAGTCGTCCAACTCCTTAAGAGGTCGTTTGCTCTGTCTGAGATTGAAGTAACCAGGCCAACCGCGCAGTACAGGCTTAGTCCGCTCGATGACGCTCGCCATCTTACAGCCATGCGCTCCGCGCAGCAGTTCTCTAACCCGGTCGCGCAAGCGTCCTAGACTCGTCGTCGCTACTCTTAGCCTCGGCTGCTGATGCCAGCTCATCCCGTCACCCAGGTAATCGCACATCCAAGATCCGGATACCCGGCTCTTGTCCCGGTTCAACGTCAATTTAAGGCGCTGGTTCAGGAACCGCTCCACGCCGGCCATCACTCGCTCGCCAGCACGATGGCTGCGCACATAAATGTTCGCGTCATCGACACAACGCACGAAGTGATGACCCCGCCGTTCCAGCTCACGGTCGAGTTCGTTGAGCAGGATGTTCGACAGCAACGGCGAGAGCGGGCCGCCTTGCGGCGTCCCTTCCTGCCGGCGGCTGACAAGTCCGCCCGACATCGTTCCCGCTTCGAGGTAACGACGGATAGCGTGAGCACACACCTGTCTTCGATTTGACGCGCCACCTAGGCCATCAGGATATCGTGGTTGACCCGATCAAAGAACTTCTCGAGATCAAGTTCCACGCACCAACGGTGACCCGCCGCCACATGGCTGCGAGCGGTTTCGATGGCTTGGTGAGCGCTTCTACCCGGACAGAAACTGTAGCTGTGGTCCGAGAACAGCGGGTCGAAGATCGGCGTGAGCTGTTGCAGCAGTGCCTGTTGGATCAAGCGGTCCACGACGCTGGGAATGCCCAGCTGCTTTGTGCCACGGGCTTGGGGATGTCGACGGCACGTACACCTTGTGGGTGGTACTCGCCGACACCTCCAAGTCACCAGCGAGGCCACCACAGCCGGCTGGTTGCGCTTGCGCGCAACGCGCCATGCCTGGCGCACCACAAAAAAACCGCTCGAAAGCGGCTTTTTGCTGAAAAATGAACGCTTATTTCAAGCCGGACATTTTCTCGATGGCGCCTTTGAGATCCGCATCCGAGCAATCGGCACAGGTGCCTTTTGGCGGCATTGCATTGATCCCGGTGATCGCTTTGGCCAGGATACCGTCGAGGCCGCCCTGGTGATCAGCACGTTCTTTCCACGCTGCAGTGTCACCAATTTTTGGCGCGCCCAGCAGGCCGGTGCCGTGGCAAGCGTTGCAATGCTTTGCAATGATCGAGTCAGGGGTCTTGGCATCACCGCCGCCGGCAGAAACCGCAACTTCCATACCCTTACATTCTTGACCTGCTACACAGACCTGGCCAACTGGCGCAAGGCGCTTGGCAATATCGTCGGAGGTCGCAGCTTGAGCGCTGACAGCCCATAGGGCCAATACAGTTGCTGGTGCAGCCAGCATTTTCATAATTAGATTCACGCGTTCACCCTCAATGGTGGCTAGTCACGCCTACGGCCACGGTTCGCAGGCGGGCGCAAGTATAACGGTAAGCCCGTCACACTGAAACAACCCCAAAGTCGAAGGGGTCTTGTCGCACGGCGTTAAAACAGTTCGGGCGCCTCTGCGATGCTGGCAGGGCGCCTCTTCTCTTAAAAGTTTGCGGGCGTCGCTGCGCTGATTAGTCGCGCCGGCGCATCGAACGGATTACGGAAACGGTGCGGCTTGGTACTTTCAAAGTAGTAGCTGTCGCCAGCTTCGAGCACAAAAGTTTCAAGCCCGACCACCAGTTCCAGCCGCCCCTCCAGCAAAATTCCGGTTTCCTCGCCCTCATGGGTGAGCATCTCTTCACCGGTATCGGCGCCTGGTGGATAGATTTCATTAAGGAAGGCGATGGCGCGACTCGGGTGAGCCCGGCCGACGAGTTTCATGGTCACTGCCCCATCGGAGATATCGATCAGCTCGTTGGCTTTGTAAACGATCTGAGTCGGTTTTTCCTGCAGGATTTCTTCGGAAAAGAACTCGACCATGGACATGGGAATTCCGCCCAGTACTTTCCTCAGCGAACTGATCGAGGGGCTGACGCTGTTCTTCTCGATCATCGAAATGGTGCTGTTAGTGACGCCCGCACGTTTGGCGAGCTCACGCTGGGAAAGGCCTTTGAGCTTTCGGATAGATTGCAGTCGTTCACCGACGTCCAAGCTTGCGCCTCCAGAATTCAGGTTGTTGAAATATTGAGCGTTATCATGGCGACAGCGTTCAGTATTTACAACACTTGGTCCTGAATCCGGTTCGACGACGTCATTCCTGGCAGGCCTGTTGGCGCTTTAAACCGCGGAATAGAGCTTCGGCACTCGGCGCAGGTTGCAGAATATCTGGTAAGGAATAGTGTCGGCGGCTGAGGCCACTTCACTGGCGAGGATATTTTTCCCCCACAACTCGACAGTCGAACCCAGCCCGGCTTGCGGCACATCGGTCAAATCGATGCACAGCATGTCCATCGAAACCCGGCCGATCAATTGGCTGCGCTGCCCGGCAACCATCACCGGCGTGCCGGTGGGCGCCTGACGTGGATAACCATCGGCATAACCCATCGCAACCACGCCCACACGCATCGGTTTTGGCGTGATGAATTTGGCGCCGTAACCAATCGGTTCGCCAGCGGGAAGCTCACGTACGCAGATCACCTTGGATTCGAGCGTCATGACCGGTTGCAGGCGCGAAGCTACGGTGTTGGCTTCTTCGAACGGCGTCGCTCCGTAGAGCATGATGCCGGGGCGTACCCAATCGCTTGGCACCTGAGGCCAACCCATCACCGCCGGCGAGTTACGCAAGCTGATTTCGGCCGACAACCCTTTGCGCGCGGCTTCAAATACAGCGACCTGATCAGCGCTGCTTTGATCGTGCAACTCATCGGCACGGGCGAAGTGGCTCATCAGGACAATCTTCGCGACTTTGCCACTGGCCAGGAGCCGTTGATACGCCGCCTGATAATCCGCCGGATGCAGGCCGACCCGGTGCATGCCCGAATCAAGCTTGAGCCAGACGGTGATGGGCTTGCCCAGTGCCGCTTTTTCGATGGCTTCAAGCTGCCACAACGAATGCACGACACACCAGAAATCATGCTCGACGATCAACGCCAGCTCATCAGCCTCGAAAAAACCTTCCAGCAGCAACACCGGGGCACGAATACCCGCAGCACGCAGTTCGAGCGCTTCTTCGATACAGGCCACGGCAAACCCGTCCGCCTCGGCCTCCAACGCCTGGGCACAACGCACCGCGCCATGACCGTAGGCATCGGCTTTGATCACGGCAAGGGCCTTGGCCCCGGTGATTTCGCGGGCAATCTGGTAATTGTGACGCAGGGCTTGAAGGTCGATCAGGGCACGGGCAGGTCGCATGGCGGCAGACTTCTGGTCGGTCAATGGAATAAAAAACCGGTGCTGGCTGACGGCGTAAACCGCCAGTAGCACCGTGAGAGGGATCTTGCTTATGGCAGAGCGGCTACAACCGAGAGCTCAACCAGGATTTGCGGGTTGCACAGCTTCGATTCGACGGTGGCACGGGCCGGAGCGACGCCTTTTGGCAGCCACGTGTCCCACACCGCATTCATGCCCTGGAAGTGCGCATCAATGTCTTTCAGGTAAATCGTCACCGACAGCAGGTGGCCCTTGTCGGTCCCGGCCAGATCCAGCAGACGCTCGATGTTGGCGAGTATTTCACGGGTTTGCTGTTCAATCCCGGCGTTTAAATCGTCGCCGACCTGCCCCGACAGATACACGGTGCCGTTATGAGCGACGATCTGACTCATGCGCTCATTGGTGAGCTGGCGCTGGATTGCCATGTTTTGCGGACTCCTGAATTTTTTTGCCGTAACGGGAAATATCGAGGCCTTCGGCGCTGATCTGCGGCGTTTTCTTTGCCATCAGGTCGGCCAACAAGCGACCGGAACCACACGCCATGGTCCAGCCAAGCGTGCCGTGACCGGTGTTCAAGAACAGATTGCTGAACGGGGTGGCACCCACGATTGGCGTTCCGTCCGGTGTGGTTGGACGCAGGCCGGTCCAGAAGCTCGCCTGGGCCAGATCACCGCCCTGAGGATAGAGGTCGTTGACGATCATCTCCAGGGTTTCGCGTCGACGCGGGTTCAGCGACAGGTCAAAACCGGCTATTTCAGCCATGCCGCCCACGCGGATGCGGTTGTCGAAACGGGTGATCGCGACCTTGTAGGTCTCGTCGAGAATGGTCGAGGTCGGGGCCATCGCCGGGTTGGTGATCGGCACGGTCAGGGAGTAACCCTTGAGCGGATACACCGGGGCTTTGATGCCCAGCGGCTTGAGCAGTTGTGGCGAGTAGCTGCCGAGGGCCAGCACGTAGCGGTCAGCAGTTTCCAGCTTGCCGTCGATCCATACGCCGTTGATGCGATCACCGGCGTAGTCGAGCTTCTGGATGTCCTGGCCAAAGCGGAATTCCACACCCAATTTCACGGCCATCTCAGCCAGGCGGGTGGTGAAGATCTGGCAGTCGCCGGTCTGGTCATTCGGCAGGCGCAGTGCACCGGCAAGGATGTCGGTGACGCTGGCCAGGGCCGGTTCGACCCGAGCAATACCGGCGCGATCGAGCAATTCGAACGGCACGCCGGACTCTTTCAACACGGCGATGTCTTTTGCGGCGCCATCGAGCTGGGCCTGGGTGCGGAACAGTTGGGTCGTACCGAGGCTGCGGCCTTCGTAGGCGATGCCGGTTTCGGCGCGCAATTCGTCGAGGCAGTCACGGCTGTACTCGGACAGGCGAACCATGCGCTCCTTGTTCACCGCGTAACGGCTGGCGGTGCAGTTGCGCAGCATTTGCGCCATCCACAGGTACTGATCGATGTCGGCGGTGGCTTTGATCGCCAGCGGTGCGTGACGCTCCAACAGCCACTTGATGGCCTTGAGCGGAACGCCCGGTGCAGCCCACGGCGAGGCATAACCTGGCGATACCTGCCCGGCGTTGGCGAAACTGGTCTCCATCGCAGCGGCCGGCTGACGGTCCACCACCACCACTTCAAACCCGGCACGGGCCAGATAATAAGCACTGGCTGTACCGATGACGCCGCTACCCAAGACCATAACGCGCATTTTCATATCCCTCATCGCGGTTTACCGCTGACGTTTGTTGTATTCAGCATTGATGTGCGCAGTGTAAAAAAGTTTAGGCAGTGCATTTCACTATATAAGTGCCTATATTTGGCGACAATTCTCGGCAAAAACCCTTTTCACGGAGGCGCATCCCCTATGCGTACCAACACTCAGACCAAACGTGAGCTGGACAAGATAGATCGCAACATCCTGCGGATCCTGCAAGCGGACGGACGCATCTCGTTTACGGAGCTTGGGGAAAAGGTCGGGCTCTCGACCACGCCCTGCACCGAGCGGGTCCGGCGGCTGGAGCGCGAAGGGATCATCATGGGCTACAACGCCCGACTTAATCCGCAACACCTCAAGGGGAGTCTTCTGGTGTTCGTAGAGATCAGCCTCGATTACAAATCCGGCGATACGTTCGAAGAATTCCGGCGTGCGGTGCTGAAGCTGCCCCACGTATTGGAGTGCCACCTGGTGTCAGGGGATTTCGACTATCTGGTGAAGGCGCGAATTTCCGAAATGGCCTCGTACCGCAAATTGCTGGGCGACATCCTGCTCAAACTGCCGCATGTGCGCGAGTCCAAGAGTTATATCGTGATGGAAGAGGTTAAAGAGAGCTTGAGTTTGCCGATTCCGGATTGAATACAGCAGGTCAAAAGATCAAAAGATCGCAGCCTTCGGCAGCTCCTACAGAGAAACGCGTACACCTGTAGGAGCTGCCGAAGGCTGCGATCTTTTAGCTGGCAACGCCTAAACCAGTACTTGGCGCGTAGAAGCCATGTATTCATGAATCTGCTTCTCGACCCGCGGATGAATCAGCTCCACCGGCCCGCGCCCATTGGGGCACGGCAAGGTTTTGGTAGTACCAAACAGTCGGCAAATCAACGGACGCTCGTCATACACCGTGCAGCCATTCGGACCGAGGTGCACACAGTTGAGCTCATCCATCGCCGCATCCTGCTCCGCACGGGTCTTGCGCGGCAGGCGGGACATTTCTTCCGGCGAAGTAGTCACCGGACCGCAGCAATCATGACAGCCGGGCACGCACTCGAAAGAGGGTATCTGCTGTCGCAGGGTGCGAATTTTCTGACTGTTGCAGCTCATCGAAGCGATGACCGATTGCGAAATAGAGCGCAATTCTGACGCAAAAACCCCGATCCAGACAGCAGCAACCGACCAGTGTTGCCCGTGCTTGAAGGTCCGGCTTATGCTCCGTCAAATTTTCCAAACACAAGAATCAGGAACACGCACATGAATGCCCGTGCCCAGCAACCTGCTCCTGGCCATCAGCACACGGCCTCTTACTACGTCGCCAGCAGCCTGCCGCAGCCTGATCTACCGATGCTCGAAGGCGAAGTGGTCACCGATGTGTGCGTGGTCGGCGGCGGGTTTTCCGGGTTGAACACCGCGCTTGAACTGGCTGATCGGGGCTTCAATGTGGTGCTGCTTGAAGCCCGCAAGATTGGCTGGGGTGCCAGCGGACGCAACGGTGGGCAATTGATTCGCGGCGTCGGCCACGGCCTCGATCAATTTACCAACGTGATCGGCGCGGACGGTGTGCGCCAGATGAAGCTCATGGGGCTGGAAGCCGTGGAAATCGTCCGTCAACGCGTCGAGCGCTTCCAGATTCCGTGTGACCTGACCTGGGGCTATTGCGATCTGGCGAACAAGCCAGGTGATCTGGAAGGTTTCGCTGAAGACGCCGCGGAATTGCGCAGCCTCGGCTATCGCTACGAAACCCGCCTGCTGCAAGCCAATGAAATGCACTCGGTGGTAGGGTCGGACCGCTACGTCGGCGGCCTGATCGACATGGGCTCCGGGCATTTGCATCCACTCAATCTGGCGCTTGGCGAAGCGGCGGCCGCACAGCAACTCGGAGTGAAGCTGTTCGAGCAATCGACGGTGACACGCATCGAGTACGGTCCGGAAGTGAAGGTCCATACCGCCCACGGCTCAGTCCGCGCCAAAACGCTAGTGCTGGGCTGCAATGCCTACCTCAATGATTTGAATCCCGATCTCAGCGGCAAAGTGCTGCCCGCCGGTAGCTACATCATCGCCACTGAACCCTTGAGCGAAGCACAGGCCCATGCGCTGCTGCCGCAAAACATGGCGGTGTGTGATCAGCGGGTGGCGCTGGATTACTACCGACTCTCGGCGGACAGGCGCTTGCTGTTTGGCGGCGCCTGCCACTATTCAGGACGCGATCCGAAGGACATCGCCGCGTACATGCGACCGAAGATGCTCGAGGTGTTTCCACAATTGGGCGATGTGAAGATCGACTTTCAATGGGGGGGCATGATTGGCATCGGCGCCAACCGCCTGCCGCAGATCGGCAGGCTCAAGGAGCAGCCGAATGTGTATTACGCCCAGGCTTACTCGGGGCATGGAGTGAATGCCACGCACCTGGCGGGTAAGTTGTTGGCTGAGGCGATCAGTGGTCAACAGGGTGGTGGGTTCGATCTGTTTGCCAAGGTGCCGCATATCACGTTCCCGGGCGGTAAGCATTTGCGCTCACCGTTGTTGGCGCTGGGAATGATGTGGCATCGACTTAAAGAGTTGGTTTGATTGGTTAGCTGCAGACTTACCGGCCTCATCGCGGGCAAGCCCGCTCCCACAGCTTCAGAGCTGTTCACATAATATGTGTACGCCGCAAATTCTTGTGGGAGCGGGCTTGCCCGCGATGGCGATCGGAAGAACAGCACAAAACTCAGATCCGCCAGAAGGGTTTAAGCCCCTCCTCCCGCGCCTGCTCCCGACTCAGCCCGACATCCTTCAACTGCTCCGGCGTCAAGTCCAGCAACGCCTTGCGCGTGTGCAAACGGTGCCAGAACAAGTCCCAGCGACTCAGGCAGGACGGCGCATTGCGCAACATCGCCTCGCGCGTGCCGTTTTTTTGCCCTGCCGCCAGTTCCTGACTGTGTAACGTCAGCCGCACATCGCTCAAGCCGTTCATTTTGATTGCTCCTGTTTACTTGGGTAGCCAGAGCTTTCATGATGCGCGGGAGGCGAAAAGCAATACAGATTCAGCGACTCTGTATTAACTCCATACAGATTTCGCATTTAAGCGTCTGAATCCAATATTTTCGTCTCATCTGTACTGGTTAACCGAATCACCCACACCGAGACTGCGCCATGACCCTTTACGTCAACCTCGCCGAATTGCTCGGCACGCGTATTGAACAGGGCTTCTATCGCCCCGGTGACCGGCTGCCGTCGGTGCGGGCATTGAGTGTCGAGCACGGCGTGAGCTTGAGCACGGTGCAGCAAGCCTATCGGGTGCTGGAAGACAGCGGATTGGCAATGCCCAAACCCAAATCCGGCTACTTCGTCCCAGTCAGTCGTGACCTGCCGGAGCTGCCGGCGATTGGCCGAACTGCTCAGCGCCCGGTGGATATCTCCCAGTGGGATCAGGTGCTGGAGCTCATTCGCGCAGTACCGCGAAAGGATGTGGTGCAACTGGGCCGGGGCATGCCCGATATCACCACCCCGACCATGAAACCCTTGCTGCGCAGCCTCGCCCGAATCAGCCGTCGGCAGGACATGCCCGGCCTGTACTACGACAACATTCACGGCACGCTCGAATTGCGCGAGCAGATTGCACGCTTGATGCTCGACTCCGGCTGCCAGTTAAGCGCCGCCGAGCTGGTAGTGACAACTGGCTGCCACGAAGCCCTGTCCACCAGCATTCGCGCGATTTGCGAGCCGGGTGACATCGTGGCGGTGGATTCGCCGAGCTTTCATGGCGCCATGCAAACCCTCAAGGGTCTGGGCATGAAGGCCCTGGAGATTCCCACGGATCCGCTTACCGGGATCAGCCTCGATGCGCTCGAACTGGCGTTGGAACAATGGCCGATCAAGGTCATACAGCTGACCCCCAACTGCAACAACCCGCTGGGCTACATCATGCCGGAGTCCCGCAAACGGGCGTTGTTGTCCCTCGCACAGCGTTTCGACGTGGCAATCATCGAGGACGATGTGTATGGCGAACTGGCCTACACCTATCCACGTCCGCGCACGATCAAATCCTTCGACGAAGACGGCCGCGTCCTGCTGTGCAGTTCGTTTTCAAAAACCCTGGCGCCCGGATTGCGCATCGGCTGGGTGGCCCCGGGCCGCTATCTGGAACGCGTGCTGCACATGAAATACATCAGCACCGGTTCAACGGCTCCGCAGCCGCAAATCGCGATAGCAGAATTCCTCAAGGCAGGACACTTCGAGCCGCATTTGCGGCGGATGCGCACACAATATCAACGCAATCGCGACTTGATGATTGACTGGGTCACACGCTATTTCCCGGCCGGTACTCGCGCCAGTCGGCCCCAGGGCAGCTTCATGCTCTGGGTCGAATTGCCGGAGGGGTTCGACACCCTGAAACTGAATCGCGCGCTGCACGATGAAGGCGTACAGATTGCCGTCGGAAGCATTTTTTCCGCCTCGGGCAAATACCGCAATTGCCTGCGGATGAACTACGCTGCCAAACCGACACCCCTGATCGAAGAAGCTGTTCGCAAGGTGGGCGCGGCGGCCATCAAGCTGCTGGCAGAAACTGGCGGCAACAACGACTGACCTTTATCCGGAAACCAGCGTCCATATGCCGACCCCAGCCGCCAAACGGAACGACCCTACGTGAGAGCCAGACAGCCTCTGCTCGCTTTTCTGATATTCGCCTTGCTGCTCCTGAGCGGCTGTACCAGCTTCGATGTTCAACGCGAACCAAGCCAGGCGCTGCCCGCAAGCGATTCGTCGTTTGGTCGTTCAATTCAGGCTCAGGCCGCGCCCTACGAAGGGAAGTCGGGCTTTCGTTTGCTCACCAATAGCAGCGAAGCCTTCATGGCCCGCGCCGAGCTGATCCGCAACGCCCAGAGCAGTCTTGATCTGCAGTACTACATCGTCCATGACGGCATCAGCACCCGCATGCTGGTGGAGGAATTGTTGAAGGCGGCCGACCGTGGCGTGCGGGTGAGAATCCTGCTCGACGACACCACCAGCGATGGTCTGGACTGGACTATTGCCACGTTGGCAGCGCATCCACACATCCAGATCCGCCTGTTCAATCCGCTGCACCTGGGGCGTGCAACAGGCGTCACGCGGGCCACGGGCCGGTTGCTCAATCTGTCGCAGCAACACCGGCGCATGCACAACAAATTGTGGCTGGCGGACAACAGCGTGGCCATCGTTGGCGGTCGCAATCTGGGTGACGAGTATTTCGACGCCGAGCCCAATCTGAATTTCACCGACATCGACATGCTCAGCGTCGGCCCGGTTGCCGAACAGCTCGGTCACAGCTTCGATCAATACTGGAACAGCGCGCTGAGCAAACCCATCGAGGCATTCCTGTCCAGCAAACCGACGCAGAAAGACCTGCAAGATACCCGGATGCAACTGGAAGCATCGCTGCAAGAAACCCGCAAGCAGAACCATGCGCTGTATCAGCAACTGATGACCTACACCACCCATCCGCGTCTGGATATCTGGCGTCGGGAGCTGATCTGGGCCTGGAACCAGGCATTGTGGGACGCACCAAGCAAGGTCCTGGCCAAGGGAGACCCCGACCCGCATCTGCTGCTGACCACTCAGTTGGCACCCGAGCTCAGGGGTGTGAGCAAAGAGCTGATCATGATTTCGGCTTACTTCGTTCCGGGCCAGCCTGGATTGGTCTACCTGACCGGTCGTGCCGATGCCGGCGTCTCGGTGAGCCTGCTGACCAACTCATTGGAGGCCACTGACGTACCGGCGGTGCATGGCGGATATGCGCCTTATCGCAAGGCGCTGCTGGAGCACGGCGTGAAGCTGTATGAATTGCGCCGCCAGCCTGGCGAAGGTGGCGGCAGCGGACCGCATATTTTCTACAGCAGATCCTATCGGGGTTCTGACTCCAGCCTGCACAGCAAGGCGATGATTTTCGATCAGCAGAAATCCTTTATCGGCTCGTTCAACTTCGATCCGCGCTCGGTGTTATGGAACACCGAAGTCGGGGTGTTGGTGGACAGCCCCGAGCTCGCCGCACATGTGCGCAAATCAGCACTGGAAGGGATGGCGCCGCCCCTGAGTTATCAGGTGAAACTGGTCGATGATCATCTCGTCTGGGTGACAGAAGACGATGGCAAGATGCACGTCCTGACCAAGGAACCGGGCAGTTGGTGGCGCCGCTTCAACGCCTGGTTCAGTACGGCAGTCGGCCTGGAGCGGATGTTGTGACCGCAGCCCTGTAACAGCCTGCGCTTGGCCGCTATGTGGCGAGGGGATTCATCCCCGTTCGGCTGCGCAGCAGTCGTAAGATTTTGGGGCCGCTGCGCGACCCAACGGGGATAAATCCCCTCACCACATAGCAGCCGGAAGCCAGCTGGTACGGGTTTACGCGGGCTGTACGGCGCCGAATGCACCTTGTCGCAACAGTAGAATCACTAATCCGAACGCCCCCGCCGCCATTAACAATGGCAGCGCGTGGCCGCTGATCCACTGGCTGCCCGCACCCGCGGCCAGTGGCCCGATCAGGCAACCGATCCCCCACAATTGCGCGATATGGGCGTTAGCGCGGACCAGCGCATCATCACGATAGCGTTCACCGATGAGAATCAGCGACAGGGTGAACAGACCGCCCGCGCTGGCACCAAACAGTACCCATAACGGCCAGATCAGCAGCGTATCGATCAACAGCGGGATCGCCAGGCTGGACACCAACAGAATCACCGCACAACCGGTGAACAACGTGCGCCTCGACAAGCGATCCGCCAGCGCGCCAATCGGCAACTGCAGCAGGGCATCGCCCACGACCACGGTGCTGACCATCGCCAGGGCGATTTCGGTTGTGAACCCCTGCCGCAGGCAATATACCGGCAACAAGGTCAGGATCATCGCTTCGAACGCCGCAAACAGTGAGACCGCCCAGGCGATCGCAGGCAATCCGCGACAGAAGCCGAGCAAATCCTTGAAGGTCACGCTGCACGCTTCGCTGGTGGGCGCCCCGCTACGGCCCAGCAACAGGAACGGTGCCGCCGTCAGCAGGCCGACGCCGACCCAGAAACCATAATCGTGATCAGTCCCCACGGCGCCTAGCAACAACGGCCCTGCCAGCTGACTTAATGCGTAGGCGCTGCCATAGAGTGCCACCAGGCGTCCACGCCATTGCTCGACCACGAGTTGATTGATCCAGCTTTCGCCAAGGATGAACACGAGGGTCAGGATCACCCCGATCATCAGCCGCAGCACCAGCCAGACGGGATAACTGGGCAATATCGCCAGCAAACCGATGGACAGCGCACCGGCCCAAAGGCAAAGACGCATCAGATTGGCCGTACCCAGACGCGCCGCCAAATGGCTGGAAATCTTCGCCCCCAGCAATACGCCAATCGCCGGCATCGCTGCCATGACACCGATCGCGAACGAGCCGTAACCCCAGTTTTCCAGGCGAAACGACACCAACGGCATACTGACGCCCAAGGCCAGGCCAACACTCAAGACAGACGCCAACACGGCGAAATATGTCGCCCAACGCATGCTCCACGCTCCTGTGGATATTATTTTTCAGACGGCACAAAACAGTGTGGGAGCGGGCTTGCTCGCGATGAGGGAGCAACATTCAACACTGATGTCGACTGTTACACCGCTATCGCGAGCAGGCTCGCTCCCACAGGGGATCTTCGTTGTATTCAGCCCCGGTTTTCACCGGGGGCTGCTACAAATTACAACTTGATCCAGGTCGCCTTCAGTTCGGTGTATTTGTCGAAGGCGTGCAGCGATTTGTCGCGACCGTTGCCCGACTGCTTGAAGCCACCGAACGGTGCGGTCATGTCGCCGCCATCGTATTGGTTGACCCAGACGCTACCGGCGCGCAGCGCCTTGGCGGTCAGGTGAGCCTTGGAGATGTCGGCAGTCCACACGGCAGCGGCCAAACCGTACGGCGTGTCGTTGGCAATCTGGACCGCTTCTTCAGCGCTATCAAAAGTGATAACCGACAGTACCGGCCCGAAAATCTCTTCCTGGGCGATCTTCATCGCATTGCTGACGCCATCGAAAATCGTCGGTTCAACGTAGGTGCCACCGGTTTCCTGAAGAATGCGCTTGCCACCGGCCACCAGTTTGGCGCCGTCGGCATGACCGGATTCGATGTACGACAGCACGGTGTTCATCTGCTGGGTATCCACCAGCGCGCCAACGTTGGTCGCTGGGTCCAGAGGATTGCCCGGCTTCCAGGTTTTCAGTGCCTCGATCACCAGCGGCAGGAATTTGTCCTTGATCGAACGCTCGACCAACAGACGGGAACCGGCGGTGCAGACCTCACCCTGGTTGAAGGCGATGGCGCCGGCAGCCGATTCGGCGGCCGCTTGCAGGTCCGGGGCATCGGCGAACACGATGTTCGGGCTCTTGCCGCCGGCTTCCAGCCAGACGCGCTTCATGTTCGACTCGCCGGAGTAGATCAACAGTTGCTTGGCAATCTTGGTCGAACCGGTGAACACCAGCGTGTCGACATCGTTATGCAGGGCCAAGGCCTTGCCGACGGTGTGACCGTAGCCTGGCAGGACGTTCAGCACGCCTTTCGGAATACCGGCTTCCACGGCCAGCGCAGCGATGCGGATGGCAGTCAGAGGGGATTTTTCGGACGGCTTGAGGATCACCGAGTTACCGGTGGACAGGGCCGGGCCGAGTTTCCAGCAGGCCATCATCAACGGAAAGTTCCACGGCACGATCGCGCCCACAACACCGACCGGCTCGCGAGTAACCAGACCCAACTGATCATGGGGGGTAGCGGCAACTTCGTCGTAGATTTTGTCGATGGCTTCACCGCTCCAGCTCAGGGCTTGCGCCGCGCCTGGAACGTCGATGTACAGGGAATCACTGATGGGCTTGCCCATGTCCAGCGTTTCAAGCAGCGCCAACTCTTCGGCGTGCTGTTTCAACAGGCCGGCGAAACGAATCATCGTGGCTTTGCGTTTGGTCGGCGCCAGGCGCGACCAGACGCCGGAATTGAACGTGGCGCGGGCGTTTTCAACAGCGCGCTGGGCATCGGCGGCGTCACAGCTGGCGATCTTGCCCAGCAGACGACCATCGACCGGGCTGATGCACTCGAAGGTTTCGGCGGAGACAGCATCGGTGTATTCGCCATTGATGTAGGCGCGGCCTTCGATCTTCAGATCGCGAGCACGTTGTTCCCAATCGGCACGAGTCAGGGTGGTCATACGAGTGTCCTCCTCTTGTTGAATACGAGCGCCCAGCGTTCTTCGCAGACGCTCACAGGAATTCTGCCCGGCCAGCCAGCGTGTTCGGCCAAAGGCAACCGCCACCCTAAACCAGCGACAGGTGAAGTTTCAATATATTTGACATAAGGCCGGCAAACGGCCTTGCGATGTTCATTTTAATAAACATAGACTTTGCGCTTTCCAACGCAATCACTGGGGATTACAACAATGAGCATCCAGGACATCGTCGATTTCAGCCAAGCCAACACTCAGCCCGATCGTTACCGGCCAGACCCGGCAAAAATCCTCAAGGGCGATCCTGAGCAAGCGGTGTACAACCACTACAACAGTCCCTGTGGCCAGCTGAATGCGGGTGTTTGGGAAGGCGCGGTTGGCCAATGGCATGTGAACTTCACCGAGCATGAGTACTGCGAAATCGTTCAGGGTGTTTCAGTGTTGCGCGACAACGACGGCAACAGCAAAACGGTGCGGGCGGGTGATCGCTTTGTCATTCCGGCCGGATTCCGCGGCACCTGGGAAGTGCTGGAGCCGTGCCGCAAGATCTATGTGGCGTTTGAACCAAAAGCCTGACACCAGCCCCGCTTTCCCAAAAAGCCCGTCCATCGCGACGGGCTTTTTTCGTGAACCTGTCGCGTGAATCCGGACCGGCCTGCGCCGAGTGGCATACATAGTTACTGCACTCGGTTACGGACCATACCGGATGCTGTTTCAGCTACTGGCACCAGTAGCCAGAACCTCATTATTCACAGGGAAGCGAATTAACATGAGCACATTTTTCACTTCGAGCCTGCTGGCTGGATTCACTTTTGCAGCCACACTGACGTCGGCTGAGGCCGATGCTTCACCGCAGCAATGCAATACACGGTGGGCGCAAGAAGACCTGATCGGCCAGTACCTCACTCAGCAAAACAAGGAGAAGGCCCGCGTGGATTCGCGCGCGGCCAGTGTCGTGGTCAATCGTAATACTCCGGAATTCGAGCCCACACGCTTGCGAATTTTCACCGATATCAACGGCATGGTCATCCGGATGTACTGCGGCTGATTCGGCGTAACACCGGAAAACTGGCAACAAAAAAGGCCCGTATCTCGCGATACGGGCCTTTTTCGTAAGAGAGAAAAATCAATTACTTGATTTTGCCTTCTTTGTAGATCACGTGCTTGCGAACAACCGGATCAAATTTCTTGATCTCGATTTTGTCCGGAGTAGTGCGCTTGTTCTTGTCGGTAGTGTAGAAGTGACCAGTACCGGCGCTCGAAATCAAACGAATCAATTCACGCATGATTAGCTCCCTTAGATCTTGCCAGCTTTGCGGATTTCGGCCAGCACGACAGTGATGCCACGCTTGTCGATGATACGCATGCCTTTGGCAGATACGCGCAGACGCACGAAACGTTTCTCTTCTTCAACCCAGAAGCGGTGATGCTGCAGGTTCGGCAGGAAACGACGACGGGTTTTGTTATTTGCGTGGGAAATGTTATTCCCAGTCACCGGACCCTTACCGGTAACTTGACATACTCTCGACATGCCTCAGCCCTCTAAAACCACATGCCCAACCCGGCATGGGTTGGCCGCTTAATCTCTCAGTCATTTGGCGCCAGGCGCCGCGTTTCTTTAGAGGTCTTACCGGCTACACCTCCAGGTGAAGGAACCGGGCCCCTAGAAAAGAGCGCTGCTTTATACCAGAAAGACCACAGAGCAACAACATTCTGTGTGCGTTGAGTTGATAAAAACCCCATTTTTCGGGCGGTGAGCGCTTTGGATAAAGGCTGTGACCGATATCGACCGCTCGTCGCAGAGAATCGGCCAATGGGCCAATTCCACATTTTCTCGATCTGTGCACACGGAAATCAGTCGCACATAGTCCCCCCAAAATGAAAAAGGGGATAGTCATTTGCAAAAGAGCCATCTAGGGTAAGCCTTTTCCAGACTGCACTTGCAGATGGGCCTTCGATCTGTAAAGGAATCCGACCATGCGCCTCGCTGCCCTACCCCTGTTACTCGCCCCGCTTCTGCTCAGCCCGCAGGCAATGGCCGCAGCCCTGAGCGTCTGCACCGAGGCCAGCCCTGAAGGGTTTGACGTGGTGCAGTACAACTCGCTGACCACCACCAACGCTTCCGCTGATGTGCTGATGAACCGGCTGGTGGACTTCGATTCAGCCAGCGGCAAAGTGGTCGCCAGCCTGGCGGACAGCTGGGAAGTCACACCCGACGGTCTGACCTACGTCTTCAAATTGCACCCCAATGTGAAATTCCATCGAACGGACTACTTCACCCCTACCCGCGACCTGACCGCAGAGGACGTGAAGTTCAGCTTCGACCGCATGCTCGACCCGGCCAACCCTTGGCACAAAGTTGCCCAGAGCGGCTTCCCGCATGCTCAGTCGATGCAGCTGCCTGCGCTGATCAAGAAGATCGATGCGCTGGACCCACTGACGGTGCGCTTCACGCTTGATCACCCTGACTCGACCTTCCTGCCGACCTTGAGCATGGGCTTCGCTTCGATCTATCCCGCTGAATACGCTGACAAATTGATGAAGGCCGGCACCCCGGAAAAGCTCAACAGTCAGCCAGTCGGCACGGGGCCGTTCATTTTCACGCGCTTTCAGAAAGATGCGTCAATTCGCTACAAGGCCAATCCGGACTACTTCGGTGGCAAGCCTGCGGTCGACCCGCTGATCTTCGCCATTACCCCGGATGCCAACGTGCGCCTGCAGAAATTGCGTCGCAACGAATGCCAGATCGCCCTGTCGCCCAAGCCTCTGGACGTACAGGCAGCGCTGAAAGAGCCGACACTGAAAGTCGAAAAGACTGACGCGTTCATGACCGCGTTCGTCGCTATCAACAGCCAGCATCCCCCGCTGGACAAGCCGGAAGTACGCCAGGCAATCAACCTGGCCTTCGATAAGGCCAACTACATCAAAGCGGTGTTCGAGGACACTGCCGAGCCTGCCAGCGGGCCTTACCCGCCCAACACCTGGAGCTACGCCAAAGGCTTGCCCGGCTACGCTCACGACGTTGAAAAAGCCCGCGCTCTGATGGCCAAGGCAGGTCTCAAGGACGGTTTCCAGACCACGATCTGGACCCGCCCTTCCGGCAGCTTGCTTAACCCGAACCCAAGTCTCGGCGCGCAAATGCTGCAATCCGACCTGGCTCAAATCGGCATTCAGGCCGAGATCCGCGTGATCGAATGGGGTGAAGTGATCCGCCGCGCCAAAGCGGGCGAACATGACCTGCTGTTCATGGGCTGGGCCGGCGACAACGGTGACCCCGATAACTTCCTCACCCCGCAGTTTTCCTGCGCCGCGGTCAAGTCGGGCACCAACTTTGCTCGCTACTGCAACCAGGATCTGGACAAGCTGATCAGCGCCGGCAAGACCACCGCGGAGCAAGGCGTGCGCACCAAGCTCTACGAGCAGGCTCAGGCGCAGATCCAGCAACAGGCGCTATGGCTGCCGCTGGCGCACCCCACTGCATTCGCCCTGATGCGCAAGCAAGTCGAGGGATACGCTGTCAGCCCGTTTGGTCGCCAGGACTACTCGAAGGTCAACCTGAAGTAATCCACTTCGAGACGACCTGTGGGAGCGAGCGCGCTCCCTCCTACAGGAATCTCATTTTCGCCACAGTCACATCCAGCCGTACTCGGCCATGGACAGCGGGTCGCCGTCACCGACGATGAAGTGGTCAAGAACTCGCACATCCACCAGCAGCAACGCCTCTTGCAGACGTTTGGTCAATTTTCGGTCGGCCTGGCTGGGAGTGGAGTTACCCGATGGGTGGTTGTGGCAGAGGATCACTGCTGCCGCGTTGTTGGCCAACGCACGTTTGACCACCTGTCGAGGATGGACGCTGGTGTTGTCGATGGAGCCGTGAAACAGCGCTTCAAAGGTCAGCACCTGATGCCTGGAGTCCAGAAACAGACAACCGAATACCTCATGCAGCTCATGGCGCAGCAAGGCTTTGAGGTACTCACGAACAGCTTGAGGATTTTCCAGCACCGACTTGTTGCGCAAACGCTCGGCCATGTGCCGTCGACCCATTTCCTGAACCGCTTGCAGCTGTGCGAACTTGGCGGGACCGAGCCCCAACTCCCTGCTGAACGTCGACTGATCCGCCTCCAGCAACGCACGCAGGCTGCCAAACTTGCTCAGCAAGTGACGCGCAACGTCCACTGCACTCCTGCCGGAGACACCGGTTCGTAGAAAAATTGCCAGCAACTCTGCGTCTGAAAGGCTCGCCGAGCCCTGTTCAAGAAGCTTTTCCCGCGGTCGCTCGGCCGCCGGCCAATCGCGAATACTCATAGCACCTCCCTGTCTGTGGGCGCCGCTGTTCCATAGCGGTCGCTGTGATATCTTAGCCCATCTTTTTTGCAGGCGAATTCACCCTGGGGAGGGGGTTTCGCCATGCAGTCACCAACGAATTGAAAGGCAGACCTATGCAGCGGCTGTATCGGAAACGCATTGTTCTGGGCGTCGGCGGCGGCATCGCGGCCTACAAGAGCGCTGAGCTGGTTCGCCGACTGATCGACCAGGGCGCCGAAGTGCGCGTGGTCATGACCCGGGGTGGCAGCGAATTCATCACGCCGCTGACCATGCAGGCATTGTCCGGACACCCGGTGCATCTGGACCTGCTGGACCCGGCAGCCGAAGCCGCAATGGGCCACATCGAGCTGGCGAAATGGGCCGATCTGGTGTTGATCGCCCCCGCTACCGCAGACTTGATCGCGCGCTTGGCACAGGGGATTGCCGACGACCTGCTGACCACATTGGTGCTGGCCACTGACGCGGTTGTTGCTGTGGCGCCCGCCATGAATCAAGCCATGTGGCGCGACCCGGCAACCCAATCCAACCTGCAGACCCTCGAAAGTCGGGACCTGAAAGTCTTCGGCCCTGCCTCCGGCAGCCAGGCTTGCGGCGATGTCGGCATGGGTCGCATGCTCGAAGCCAACGACCTCGCCCAGTGCGCGGCGGACTGCTTCCAGCGTCAGGCGTTGACCGGCAAGCACGTGCTTATCACGGCCGGCCCAACCCAGGAAAACATTGATCCGGTTCGCTACATCACCAACCATAGTTCGGGGAAAATGGGCTTTGCCCTGGCCGAAGCAGCGGTTGAGGCGGGTGCCCGAGTGACCCTGATTACGGGCCCGGTCCACCTGCCAACGCCGGATCGCGTGACGCGAATCGATGTGGTCAGCGCCCGCGATATGCTCTCCGCCTGCGAAGCCGCAATCCCGTGCGATCTGTTTATTGCCTCCGCCGCAGTTGCCGACTATCGCCCGGAAGTCGTCGCGCCACAGAAACTCAAGAAAGATCCTACGAGCGGCGACGGCTTGTTGCTACAAATGGTGCGTAACCCGGACATCCTGGCCACCATCGCTACCCGTCCCGACCGTCCGTTCAGTGTCGGTTTCGCCGCCGAAACCGAACACCTGCTCGATTACGCCGCACGCAAGCTGAAAGACAAGAATCTCGATTTGATCGTCGCCAACGACGTCGCCAACCCGAGTATTGGCTTCAACAGCGAGGAAAACGCCTGCAGCGTGATTGATCGTGAACTCCACGCCACACTTTTCGCCCAGACCAGCAAGAGCAAAATTGCCCGCCAGCTGATCACTTTTATCGCCGAACGTCTGAACCAGGTTTAATTTACATGCACGCTTTGCAAGCCAAGATCCTCGACCCACGCATCGGCAGCGAATTCCCGCTGCCACAGTACGCTACCCCAGGTTCCGCCGGCCTGGACCTGCGCGCCATGCTGGAAAAAGACACCGTCATCAAACCAGGTGAAACGTTGCTGATCCCCACCGGACCGTCGGTGTACATCGGCGATCCTGGCCTCGCCGCATTGATTCTGCCGCGTTCGGGCCTGGGTCATAAACACGGCATCGTGCTGGGCAACCTGGTTGGCCTGATCGACTCCGACTACCAGGGCCCGTTGATGGTGTCCTGCTGGAACCGCGGCCAGACCGACTTCAATATGGTTGTCGGCGAACGTCTGGCTCAACTGGTTCTGGTGCCAGTCGTGCAGGCGCATTTCGAGATGGTCGAAGAATTTGTCGAAACCGAGCGCGGCGCGGGTGGTTTTGGGCATTCAGGCAGCCATTGATCGATAAACGCCACATTCCTGTAGGAGCTGTCGAGTGAAACGAGGCTGCGATCTCTTGATCTAGTTTTCTCAAGATCAAGAACAGGATCAAAGGATCGCAGCCTGCGGCAGCTCCTACAGTAGAGCTGGCTTGCCACAAAGATTGCATCAGGATCGGCGACAGTTTTAACACTGGAAATCAAGGCAATGGACGGCCAAATGCTCAGCAAAACCGGCGTCATGGCCTTTTCGCACCACGAACTCTCTGTGGAAAACGCCGTCATACCCTTCAGTTTGAGACTGCCGGCGAGTTCTTCGCCGGCAAGCCCAATCACTTTCAAGATGGAGCATTTCCAGTAATGAGCAACCCAGCCCAAGTCCCACCCAAGTTCCCCGACAGCATTTTCCGCGCCTATGACATTCGCGGCACCGTCCCGGAATTCTTGAATGCTGAGACCGCTTATTGGCTCGGTCGCGCCATTGGCTCCCAGAGCCTGGCACAGGATGAACCGAATGTTTCCGTCGGCCGTGACGGTCGCCTGTCAGGCCCCGAGCTGGTCGAGCAACTGATCAAAGGCCTGGCCGACAGCGGTTGCCACGTCAGCGACGTCGGCCTGGTGCCAACGCCTGCGCTGTACTACGCCGCCAACGTCCTGGCCGGTAAATCCGGCGTGATGCTGACCGGCAGCCATAATCCTGCAAACTACAACGGTTTCAAGATCGTTATCGCTGGCGACACCTTGGCCAACGAACAAATTCAGGCCCTGCACGAACGCCTCAAGACCAACAACTTGAGCAGCGGCAAGGGCAGCATCACCAAGGTCGAGATTCTCGACCGCTACAACACTGAAATCGTTCAGGACGTCAAACTGGCTCGCCGCCTCAAAGTTGTCGTTGACTGTGGCAATGGCGCTGCCGGCGTGATTGCCCCACAACTGATCGAAGCGCTGAACTGCGAAGTCATTCCGCTGTTCTGCGAAGTCGACGGCAACTTCCCGAACCATCACCCGGACCCGGGCAAACCCGAAAACCTTGTCGACCTGATCGCCAAGGTCAAGGAAACCAACGCTGACTTGGGCCTGGCATTCGACGGTGACGGTGACCGCGTGGGCGTCGTAACCAACACCGGCAGCATCGTCTACCCGGACCGCTTGCTGATGCTCTTCGCCCGCGACGTCGTGGCGCGCAACCCGGATGCAGAAATCATCTTCGACGTTAAGTGCACCCGTCGCCTGACGCCACTGATCAAGGAATATGGCGGTCGCCCGCTAATGTGGAAGACCGGTCACTCGTTGATCAAAAAGAAAATGAAACAAACCGGCGCCCTGCTGGCCGGCGAAATGAGCGGCCATATCTTCTTCAAGGAGCGCTGGTTCGGTTTCGACGACGGCATTTACAGCGCCGCGCGGTTGCTGGAGATCCTCAGCAAAGAAAAATCCACCGCGGAAGAGCTGTTTGCGACCTTCCCGAATGATATTTCTACGCCGGAAATCAATATCCATGTGACCGAAGAGAGCAAATTCAGCATCATTGATGCTCTGCACGATGCCAAGTGGGGCGAAGGCGCTGACCTGACCACCATTGACGGCGTGCGAGTCGATTACGCCAAAGGCTGGGGCCTGGTTCGCGCGTCCAACACCACACCGGTGCTGGTACTGCGTTTCGAGGCCGATGACGAGGCTGAGTTGCAGCGCATCAAGGATGTATTCAAAGTCCAGTTGAAGCGTGTTGCACCTGATCTCCAACTACCGTTTTGATTTAACGAAGCGCCTTTATTGAAGTGCCGGAGCCCTGAATGACCCTCGAACGCGAAGCCGCCGCCAACACCGCCAAGGTCCTGTCCGAAGCGCTGCCTTACATTCGCCGCTATGTCGGCAAGACGCTGGTGATCAAATACGGCGGCAACGCGATGGAAAGCGAGGAGCTGAAAACCGGCTTCGCCCGCGACATCGTCCTGATGAAAGCCGTGGGTATCAACCCGGTGGTGGTGCACGGCGGCGGCCCGCAAATCGGCGACCTGCTCAAGCGACTGTCGATCGAGAGCCACTTCATTGATGGCATGCGTGTCACTGACGCACAGACCATGGACGTGGTGGAAATGGTCCTGGGTGGCCAGGTGAACAAGGACATTGTTAACCTGATCAACCGTCATGGCGGCAGCGCCATCGGCCTGACCGGTAAAGACGCCGAGTTGATTCGCGCGAAAAAGCTCACCGTCACGCGCCAGACGCCGGAGATGACCCAACCGGAAATCATCGACATCGGCCAGGTCGGCGAAGTGGTCGGGATCAACACCGACCTGCTGAACCTGCTGGTCAAAGGCGATTTCATTCCGGTGATCGCGCCGATTGGCGTCGGCGCCAATGGTGAGTCGTACAACATCAATGCCGACCTGGTCGCCGGCAAAGTTGCCGAAGCATTGAAAGCTGAAAAGCTGATGCTGCTGACCAACATCGCCGGCCTGATGGACAAGTCGGGCACCGTCTTGACGGGCCTGACGACTCAGCAGGTCGACGAACTGATCGCCGACGGCACCATCTACGGCGGAATGCTGCCGAAGATCCGTTGCGCGCTGGAAGCGGTACAGGGCGGCGTGGGCAGCTCGTTGATCATTGACGGGCGCGTGCCGAATGCGATTTTGCTGGAAATCTTCACCGATACCGGTGTGGGTACCTTGATCAGCAATCGCAAGCGCCCTTAAGCGGCACATACAAAAAGACCCCGCTCAGCCAGACTGAGCGGGGTCTTTTTTTGCCTGAGATACCTGCGGGCAAACGATTTATTTGTGGCGAGGGAGCTTGCTCCCGCTGGGCAGCGCAGCAGTCCCAAGAGCTGTGAGCGCTACGCACTCAAGCGGGTGCAAGCTCCCTCGCCACACAAGCCCTCCATACAGGGAGATCGGTGCTATACGCCGAACTGGGCGCGGTAGGCTTCTACGGCAGGCAAGTGTTGCTTGAGCTGCGGATCGTCTGCCAGGAACTCGAGTACCTGGTTCAGGGAAACGATGCTGATGACCGGGATACCGAAATCACGCTCCACTTCCTGGATCGCCGACAGCTCGCCGTTGCCGCGCTCTTGTCGGTTCAGGGCGATCAGCACGCCTGCCGCCTTGGCGCCGTCCTGGGAAGCGATAATCTGCATCACTTCACGAATCGCGGTGCCGGCGGTGATCACGTCGTCGATGATCAACACATCGCCAGTCAATGGCGCGCCGACCAGGCTGCCGCCTTCGCCGTGGGCCTTGGCCTCTTTGCGATTGAAGCACCATGGCACATCACGCTCATGGTGCTCAGCCAGGGCTACCGCTGTAGTCGCTGCCAACGGAATGCCTTTGTAGGCCGGGCCGAACAGCACGTCGAAGGAAATACCGCTCTCGACGATGGCTGCCGCATAGAAACGACCCAGTTGCGCCAGCGCCGAACCCGAGTTGAACAAGCCGGCATTGAAGAAGTAAGGACTGGTGCGCCCGGACTTCAGGGTGAACTCACCGAAGCGCAAAACGCCGCGATCGATGGCAAAACGAATGAAATCGCGCTGATACGCTTGCATGAAAAAAACCCCAAATACCACGGATTTAGCTAATTAGGTTGACGCCGTGTATCATACACGCACGCGATTTTTGGGGCCATTTATGCGGATCATCAGTGTGAACGTCAATGGTATTCAGGCTGCAGTGGAGCGAGGTTTGCTCAGTTGGCTGCAAGCACAGAATGCCGACGTCATCTGCCTGCAGGACACCCGCGCCTCCGCCTTTGAACTGGACGATCCAGCCTTCCAACTGGATGGCTACTTCCTTTATGCCTGCGAAGCCGAAGTTCCCGCCCAGGGTGGCGTGGCTTTGTATTCGCGGTTGCAACCGAAGGCTGTCATCAGCGGTCTCGGCTTCGAGACGGCCGACCGCTACGGGCGCTACCTGCAAGCCGATTTCGATAAGGTCAGCATCGCGACCTTGCTGCTTCCTTCGGGGCAGAACGGCGATGAAGACTTGAACCAGAAGTTCAAGCTAATGGACGATTTCGCCCGTTATCTGGATAAACAGCGACGCAAACGTCGCGAGTACATTTACTGTGGCTCGCTGTATGTTGCGCAACAGAAGCTGGATATCAAGAACTGGCGCGACAGCCAGCAATCTCCGGGCTTCCTGGCACCTGAACGTGCCTGGATGGACGAGATTGTCGGCAACATGGGCTACGTTGATGCCTTGCGCGAAGTCAGTCGTGAGGGCGATCAGTACAGCTGGTGGCCGGACAACGAACAGGCTGAAATGCTTAACCTCGGTTGGCGTTTCGACTACCAGTTGCTGACGCCAGGTCTGCGCCGCTTCGTACGCAGCGCACGTTTGCCACGTCAGCCACGGTTCTCGCAACACGCACCGCTGATCGTCGACTACGACTGGACGCTGACTATCTAAGCGTCGTTTCGAAGGCAAGAACTGGCGTTACTCAGATTGAGTGAACACTCAGCAACCTGTTTGCCAGACGAAAAAATGCCCGTATCGCATGATACGGGCATTTTTTTTACGCTTTTTTGCGCTGGAGCGCTCGACCCTTTCACAACAAGGTCACGTGACATGAGCGTCAACCCGCGGCGAAAAACGGCAACGCCAGGTACAACTTGATCACGACCACATTGATGATGTCGATGAAGAACGCCCCCACCATGGGCACCACCAGAAACGCAATTTGCGAAGGTCCATAGCGCTGTGTCACTGCCTGCATGTTAGCAATGGCCGTTGGCGTCGCGCCCAGACCAAAACCACAATGCCCCGCTGCCAGCACGGCCGCGTCGTAGTTCCTGCCCATAACCCTGAACGTCACGAAAATCGCAAACAGCGCCATGACTAAAGTCTGCACAGCCAGGATCAGAAAGATCGGCAAAGCCAGTGCGGCCAGATCCCACAGCTTGAGTGACATCAGAGCGATAGCGAGGAATAGCGACAAACTGACATTCCCCAGCACAGACACTTCACGCTCAAACACCTGATACAGACCCAGTGCTGAAAGGCCATTTCGTAGCAGAACTCCCACAAACAAAACGCAAACGAAGGTCGGCAGTTCAAACGCAGTTCCGTGCAACAGGCCATTCAAGAGATTACCCGCCAGCAAGCTGACGGCGATCAGAGCAAGCGTCTCGATGAACGAGAAAGGCGTGATCGAGCGCTCCTTGTTAGGCTGCTCAAAGCCTTTGGGACACTGAGGCTTTCCGTGTTCGAGACCTGGGGTTTGAACACGCTTGATGAGCAGGCGAGCAACCGGACCACCAATCAAACCACCCAGCACCAAACCGAACGTTGCAGAAGCCATCGCCAGTTCAGAGGCGGAAGCCAGACCGTACTTCTCGCTGAAAGTCGAACTCCATGCAGCGCCGGTACCGTGCCCACCCGCCAACGTCACTGAGCCGGTCAACAGTCCCATCAATGGATCAAGCCCTAACAGGGTGGCGAGCCCGATACCCATGGCGTTCTGAACCACCAAGAGCCCCGTGACTGCCAATACGAAAATCCCTACTACACGCCCGCCTTTCTTCAGGCTGGCGAAGTCTGCGCTCAAGCCAATGGTGGCGAAAAACGCCAACATCAGGGGCGCCTGCAACGATGTATCGAAACGGACCTCAACTTCGATGGCTCGTAGAATCAAGAGAACCAAAGCGACCACCAGCCCGCCGGCTACAGGCTCAGGAATATTGTAGGCGCGTAAAAATCCGACACGAGTAACAAGTCCTCTCCCCAGTAAAAGTACTAAAGAGGCGGCCACAAGTGTTCCGTAAAAATCGAGTTCAATCATTGGAAAATTCTTACTTGCACATTCAGAGGCGAACTTTTTACCTGGGCACGCCTGTTGAACTGGTTGAGACGTATCAACACGGGTTGATTTTAGATTCAGGGACCGTCAATGGTGTGAACAAGGCGTAATACCGCTGATAAATATTACGTCGAGCAACTTTATCAATCGCCCAGTCTCATTGCCAAGCCTATGGGGCTACCTGCGGGCCGTAGTTGTGACTAAAAGTGTAAGAACAACGAAAACAGCTTTAATATAAGTAATTAACGGTAATGCCTTGTAAGACTAATCCACAAACACCTGCGATAACCGAATACCGCCAATGGCAATTGCTGAATTTGGCTGAGGAACTTTATTTAATTTCAAAAAAAATGCCCCGTAAAATTCGGGGCATTTGTTTGAAAGGCTGGTGAACCGTGCTTCACCAGTACACGACATCTTTACTTGATCAATCGCCACGTAAAGGGATAACGATAAGGCACCCCTTCATTGGCCTTGACGCCCGCAATGATCGTCAACACTAATGCTCCAATCGCCACCAGACCCAACATGAAGAACCCGATAATCACCACCATGAGCAGGAAGCAAATAGCAGAGGCAATGGCGACAGTGATCTGAAAGTTCAGCGCTTCCTTACCCTGCGCATCGACGAACGGGTCCATCTCGCGCTTCATCTGCCAGAGAATCAGCGGGCCGATCAGCGTACCGAACGGAATCCAGATCCCCAGCAAGGCCGAGAGATGACAAAACATCGCCCACTGTCGAACCTCTTTGCTCGGGATGGGAAGTAGCTGTTGCTCGTCACTCATGGCGTTCTCCTTGCTGGAGCGATTGCGATCAGTCGGCCAATGCAGCCTTTTGCAATTCGAAGATTTCGGTCATGCCCTTCTTCGCCAACTCAAGCATGGCGTTCAGCTCTTCAGGCTGGAACGGCGAGCCTTCGGCAGTACCCTGAACTTCAATGAATCCGCCAGTGCTTGTCATCACCACGTTCAGGTCGGTTTCGGCAGCCGAGTCTTCCGGGTAATCGAGGTCGAGTACAGGTTCGCCCTGATACATGCCGACCGAGACAGCAGCGATCATTTGCTTGAGCGGGTCGCCGCCTTTGAGGCCGCCGCGCTTTTTGATCACTTTCAAGGCATCGACCAGCGCGACCATCGCACCGGTGATGGACGCGGTGCGGGTTCCACCGTCAGCCTGAATCACGTCGCAGTCGACGTAGAGGGTAACGTCGCCCAGCTTGGACATGTCCAGCGAAGCGCGCAGGGAACGACCGATCAGGCGCTGGATTTCCAGCGTACGCCCGCCTTGTTTGCCACGGCTCGCTTCACGCTGGTTACGCTCACCGGTCGCGCGCGGCAGCATGCCGTATTCGGCAGTCAACCAACCCTGGCCCTGACCTTTGAGGAAACGCGGCACGCCGTTTTCGACACTGACGGTGCAGATGACTTTGGTATCACCGAACTCGACCAGTACAGATCCCTCGGCATGTTTGGTGTAGTTGCGGGTAATGCGGATCGAGCGGAGCTGATCGGCAGCGCGACCACTTGGACGTTTCATAGGGAATACCTGTACGGAGGACGGAAATCTGCCGAGCATTATAGAGCCGCACGCCCGGACTGGGCACTTCTAAAAAATCCGCCCGACGACTGAGACCGCTAAAACCCGCTTTACCGACGGCCTGCAGCTCTTTGTCACGCCGTGTGTTTGGGCGCATCCGCCCCACTGAGCTACAATCCTGCGCCTTTGCTGCCTCTGGGCTTAAATTCATAGATAGCGGATTTTGGGTAACGCCTGGATCTGCATTGCGAGGTACCTCCATGGTGCACAGCATGACCGCCTTCGCCCGCGTCGAAAAAGCCGGCACCCAGGGCACCCTGAGCTGGGAACTGCGCTCGGTCAACAGCCGCTACCTCGAGCCTCACCTGCGCCTGCCGGAATCCTTTCGAGATCTAGAAGGCGCGGTCCGCGAAGCGCTGCGCCAGGGCTTGTCCCGGGGCAAGCTCGAATGCACCCTGCGCTTCACCGAAGAAAACACTGACAAGGCCCTGCAAGTCGACCGCGCGCGTGCCGCTCAATTGGTCGCCGCCGCGGAGACGATCGCCAGCCTGATCAAAAACCCGGCGGCACTGAACCCGCTTGAAGTTCTGGCCTGGCCCGGTGTACTGGTGGGCGACGCGTCCGACCCGCAAGCCTTGAATGCTGAAGCGCTGGCGCTGTTCAACGAGGGCCTGAAAGAACTCAAAGCCGGCCGCGAGCGCGAAGGTGCAGAGCTGGCCCGATTGATCAACGATCGCCTGACCTCTATCGAAACAGACGTGGTCACCCTGCGTGAACTGGTTCCGCAGATGCTCGCGACCCAGCGCCAGAAAGTCCTCGACCGCTTTGCCGATATGAAGGCCGAGATGGACCCTCAGCGTCTGGAGCAGGAAATGGTCATGCTCGCCCAAAAAAGCGACGTTGCCGAAGAACTGGATCGCCTGAGCACGCACATCATTGAAGTTCGCCGGGTGCTCAAATCCGGCGGTGCTGCTGGTCGGCGTCTGGATTTCCTGATGCAGGAGCTCAACCGCGAAGCCAACACATTAGGCTCCAAAGCTTTCGATCCGCGCAGCACCCAAGCAGCGGTCAACCTCAAAGTGTTGATCGAGCAGATGCGCGAACAAGTGCAGAATATTGAGTAAGGCAAACCCGACATGACCCACAGCACCGGCACCCTGTATATCATTTCTGCGCCTTCTGGCGCGGGCAAGAGCAGCCTGGTCAAAGCCCTGACCGACGCTGATCCGGAGATCCGCGTCTCCGTCTCACACACGACTCGCGCCATGCGCCCCGGCGAATCGAACGGCGTGAATTATCACTTCGTCGAACGCAGCGAGTTCGTGAAGATGATCGAGCACGGGGATTTCCTTGAGCGCGCCGAAGTGTTCGGTAATCTCTACGGCACCTCGCAAAGTCATCTGCAGCAGACCCTCGATGAGGGCCACGACCTGATTCTGGAAATCGACTGGCAGGGCGCCGAACAGGTGCGCAAACTGATGCCCCAGGCCCGCTCGATCTTCATTTTGCCGCCGTCTTTGCAGGCCTTGCACCAGCGCCTGACCCATCGCGGCCAGGACAGCGACGAGATCATTGATGGCCGCATGCGTGAAGCTGTCAGCGAGATGAGCCACTATGTCGACTACGACTACCTGATCATCAATGACAATTTCGCCCATGCGCTGGCCGATTTGCAGGCGATTTTCCGCGCAAATCAGCTCCAGCAGAAACGCCAGCAGCAACTTAACGGCAAATTGCTGGCTGAATTACTGGGTTGAACAGCTCTTCCCAAAACAGCTGCAAGGGCTTTACATTGGCACTTGCAGCGCGTTGAAGAGCTTGATCAAAAAATCAGCGCTTCCCTAAACGCTGGTGATTTTTTAAACTGTTGAGTCCGCTCGCCCAACCGGGCAGCGCGCATATTGCATTCGCTCCGAGGAATACCATGGCCCGCGTAACCGTTGAAGACTGCCTGAACCACGTGGAAAACCGCTTTGAGCTGGTCATGCTGTCCACCAAGCGTGCCCGTCAACTGGCCACCGGCGGCAAAGAGCCACTGGTCCAGTGGGAAAACGACAAGCCTACCGTTGTAGCCCTGCGTGAAATCGCTGAAGGCCTGATGAGCTACGAGTTCATCGCCAACGCTGAAATCGTCGAAGACGAACCGCTGTTCGCAGCGTTCGAGGACGAGTCCAACGAGGCCGTCTAAGCCTATGCCTGGTCGACGTAGCACGGCGCGGGGTCACAGCGAACGGCAGGAGTCATCATGCCGAGCATAGACGCCCTCGCCGATCGCTTATCGACCTACCTCGGCAAGGACCAGGTGAACCTGGTCCGCCGAGCGTATTTCTACGCCGAACAAGCCCACGACGGCCAGCGCCGCCGCAGTGGCGAGGCGTATGTCACGCACCCACTCGCGGTTGCGAATATTCTTGCCGACATGCATATGGACCATCAGAGCCTGATGGCGGCCATGCTGCATGACGTGATCGAAGACACCGGTATTGCCAAGGAAGCGCTTCAAGCGCAATTCGGCGAAACCGTGGCCGAACTGGTCGATGGGGTCAGCAAACTGACCCAGATGAACTTCGAGACCAAGGCCGAAGCCCAGGCTGAAAACTTCCAGAAGATGGCGATGGCCATGGCGCGCGATATCCGCGTGATCCTGGTGAAACTCGCTGACCGCCTGCACAACATGCGCACCCTGGAAGTCCTGTCCGGCGAAAAACGCCGCCGGATTGCGAAAGAAACCCTCGAAATCTATGCGCCCATCGCCAACCGGCTGGGCATGCACGCCATCCGCATAGAATTCGAAGACCTGGGTTTCAAAGCGATGCACCCGATGCGTTCCGCGCGGATCTACCAGGCCGTCAAGCGCGCCCGGGGCAACCGCAAGGAAATCGTCAACAAGATCGAAGAGTCCTTGAGCCACTGCCTGGCCATCGACGAGATTCAGGGCGAAGTCAGCGGTCGCCAGAAACACCTCTACGGCATCTACAAGAAAATGCGCGGCAAGCGTCGGGCCTTCAACGAAATCATGGACGTCTATGCGTTCCGGATCATCGTCGACAAGGTTGATACCTGCTACCGCGTGCTAGGCGCTGTGCATAACTTGTACAAACCGTTGCCAGGGCGATTCAAGGATTACATCGCGATCCCCAAGGCCAACGGCTATCAGTCGCTGCACACCACGCTGTTCGGCATGCACGGTGTTCCGATCGAGATTCAGATCCGTACCCGTGAAATGGAAGAGATGGCCAACAACGGCATTGCGGCTCACTGGCTGTACAAATCCAGTGGCGACGAGCAACCCAAAGGCACTCACGCTCGCGCCCGCCAGTGGGTCAAAGGCGTGCTGGAGATGCAGCAACGGGCCGGCAACTCGCTGGAATTCATCGAAAGCGTCAAGATCGACCTGTTCCCGGACGAGGTCTACGTCTTCACGCCAAAAGGCCGGATCATGGAGCTGCCAAAAGGCTCCACGGCGGTCGACTTCGCGTACGCGGTGCACACCGACGTCGGCAACAGCTGCATTGCCTGTCGGATCAACCGTCGCCTCGCACCGCTGTCCGAACCGCTGCAAAGCGGCTCCACGGTCGAGATCGTCAGTGCTCCCGGCGCACGACCGAATCCGGCATGGCTCAACTTCGTGGTCACCGGCAAGGCGCGTACCCACATTCGTCACGCGCTGAAACTGCAACGTCGCTCAGAATCCATCAGCCTGGGCGAACGCCTGCTGAACAAGGTCCTTAACGGCTTCGACAGCTCGCTGGAAAAAATTCCAGACGAGCGCGTCAAAGCAATGCTTGCCGAATACCGCCTCGAACTGATCGAAGACCTTCTGGAAGACATCGGCCTGGGCAACCGGATGGCCTACGTGGTCGCGCGACGCTTGCTCGGCGAAGGCGAACAGTTGCCGAGTGCGGAAGGCCCACTGGCCATTCGCGGCACCGAAGGGCTGGTGCTCAGCTACGCCAAGTGTTGCACACCGATCCCGGGCGACCCGATTGTCGGCCACCTGTCCGCGGGCAAGGGTATGGTTGTGCACCTGGACAACTGCCGCAACATCAGCGAAATCCGCCACAACCCGGAAAAATGCATCCAGCTCTCCTGGGCCAAGGATGTCACCGGCGAATTCAACGTCGAGCTGCGCGTCGAGCTGGAACACCAGCGCGGCCTGATCGCTCTGCTCGCCAGCAGCGTCAACGCGGCCGATGGCAATATTGAAAAAATCAGCATGGACGAACGCGACGGTCGTATCAGCGTGGTCCAACTGGTGGTCAGCGTGCACGACCGCGTGCATCTGGCCCGCGTAATCAAGAAACTGCGCGCGTTGACCGGGGTGATTCGCATCACCCGCATGCGCGCATAGCCCACCCATTACAAGGAGTCATTCATGACCAAGACTGTTATCACCAGCGACAAGGCCCCGGCCGCCATCGGCACTTACTCCCAGGCGATCAAGGCTGGCAACACCGTCTACATGTCCGGTCAAATCCCTCTGGACCCAAAAACCATGGAACTGGTTGAAGGCTTCGAAGCCCAGACCGTTCAGGTGTTCGAGAACCTGAAGTCCGTGGCTGAAGCAGCCGGCGGCTCCTTCAAGGACATCGTCAAACTGAACATCTTCCTCACCGACCTGAGCCACTTCGCCAAGGTCAACGAGATCATGGGCAAGTACTTTGAACAGCCTTACCCTGCTCGCGCCGCCATCGGCGTGGCCGCCCTGCCAAAGGGTTCGCAGGTTGAAATGGATGCCATTCTGGTCATCGAGTAATGCGTCCGGCGCAGCCCCAAGGGCTGCGCCGTCTTCGTTCTGAAAGGATTTCACAATGCGCCACGCGCTAGCTCTTTCGCTGGTCGCCCTATTCTTGGGCGGATGTGCCAGCAACCCTGCCGACCGTGACGTCAGCGGCACCTGGATCAATCAGGTGGCAATCGACGCTGCCTCCAAAGGCACTCCCCTGCGTGAAGCACTCCAGGCCTATGGCCCGAACCTGGAATGGGACGTCAATACCAAGGCCCTGCAGGCCCGCTACACCAACGGTTTCGAAAACGTCGAAGGCAAGCTGCTGGGCGAAGAGTCCGGCGCCTGGAAAGTCGACTTTTATGGCAGTTCTGCCAGCGAGCTCAAGCGTGATGGCAAGCAAATGACCCAGGCCGCCAGCGACAATGAGCCCGAGCAGGTTTTCGACCGCGCAGTGATCCCTGTGCCGGAAGGCGCACCGATGGGCGCCAGCTTCGAACGCGCGCTGTATTCGGCCTATATGGGCGGTAGCTGGAAAGTGCTCAGCGGCCCCGGTGAAGGCAATACCGTACAGTTCCAGGCCGATGGCCAGGTTGCCGGTCTGCCCGGCGCCGATCGCTACGCCCTGTGTCTGGCCGGCGATTGCGCCTCGATGAGTGGCGGCAACGACAATATGTGGCTGCAACTGAACGGCCAGGGCAATACCTGGATTTTTGCGCGCAAGGGCAAGGAGCTGGAGATTTTCCAGGCCGCCAATACCGCGCAGGCAGACGAAATGCCGCAGTTCACGCCGGGCGATCGCAAATGGTTGCTGGAAAAGCAGTAACCCGGATCTAACTGCAAAGCAGATCCCCATGTGGGAGCGAGTCTGCTTGCGATGGCGGAACAACAGTCAACGAAGATGTTGAATGTTTGGGCCTCATCGCGAGCAGGCTCGCTCCCACAGTTGTTTCAGGGTGTAGAGGGATTAGTTGCGGCCTTCAAGAATGGCGGCATAACCTTCGCGATAGCTGGGGTACTTCGGCTCCCACCCAAGGGATTTCGCCCGCGCATTACTGCACTGCTTACTGCCAGTGCGACGCACGCTCTCCTCCTCGTTCCACTCAGTCACACCCAGATACTCACGCAACCAGCCCACCACTTCCGCCAGCGGTGCAGGCGCGTCGTCCACACCGATGTAAACATCATCCAGCGCCACACCACGGCTATCCGCGTCCAGCAAGTACGCCAGCAGCCCTGCAGCGTCATCCGCATGAATACGATTGCCGTACAACGGCGGATCGACTGCCACACGATAACCGCGTCGAACCTGAGTCAGCAGCCATTCACGACCCGGACCGTAAATGCCGGTCAGGCGCACGATGCTGGCCGGGATACCGCTCTGCAGCGCTACTTGCTCCGCCTCCAGCATCAGTCGACCCGAATAGCCCGTTGCAATGGTCGGCGAAGTCTCGTCGACCCACTCACCGTCCTGCTGTCCATACACACTGCTGCTGGAAACAAACAGCAGCCGATCAGGCACCTGCCCATAGTCGCTCAGCCACTCCAGCACATGCTGCAAACCCTGCACATAAGCAGCGCGGTAACCGGCTTCATCGTGATCGGTGGCCGCCGCGCAATACACCAGGTAATCCACCGCACCCACCGGCCATGTCTCAGGGCAGTCTTCATTGAACAAGTCGCCGGCAACACCGATCACACCGTCAGGCAAACGTGAAACGTCCCGACGCAGGCCATGAACCTGCCATCCTTTTGCCAATAGTTGCTTGGCCAAACGGCTGCCGACATCGCCGCAACCGGCAATCAAAACAGAAGGTGCGGACATCAGAAAACTCCTCTCGCAAAGGCACAGACTAGCGTCGACAAAGGACGAGCGGCTAGCAATGAAGGAAAAAAAGATACTCTATTACTTTTGTTAACAAGAATTACTTGCAATAATGCCCGCCACTTTTGTTCTCGGCCTTGCGAGGCCTGGAAGAACATTTACCGTCTTTTTCTCTCAGGTCCGGCCAGCATGACACGCAATCAATCCCCCGCTTCGCCAACCAAACGACCTCGCGCCTGGAGCGCTGTGGCTGCCTTGCTGCTCAGCTTGATGTTGGCGCCGACCGCCGCATTCGCCGACGCACAGGCACCTGCCACACCGGCCGCTGCTGAAGCTCCAGCACCAGCTGAAAATGCGGCGCCTGCAGTGACGCCGGTTGCAACGGACCCGGCCCAGGCAGTCGACACCAACGCCGAAGACGTGCCGGAAGCACTCGAAGCCGACAACACCCTGGGCATGGCCCATGACCTGTCGCCTTGGGGCATGTACCAGAACGCCGACATCATCGTGAAAATCGTGATGATCGGCTTGGCCATCGCGTCGATCATCACCTGGACAATCTGGATCGCCAAGGGCTTTGAGCTGATGGGCGCCAAGCGTCGTCTGCGCACTGAAATCGTCCACCTGAAAAAAGCCAGAACCCTTAAAGAAGCCAGCGCAACGGCAACCAAGCCAGGCACACTCGCCAACGTGCTGGTGCACGACGCCCTGGAAGAAATGCGCCTTTCGGTCAACAGCCGCGAAAAAGAAGGCATCAAGGAACGCGTCGCCTTCCGCCTTGAGCGCCTGGTTGCAGCCTGCGGTCGCAACATGAGCAGCGGCACCGGCGTTCTCGCAACGATCGGTTCCACCGCGCCGTTCGTGGGCCTGTTCGGTACCGTATGGGGCATCATGAACAGCTTTATCGGCATCGCTAAAACCCAGACTACCAACCTGGCAGTCGTGGCACCCGGCATCGCCGAAGCGCTGCTGGCAACTGCCCTGGGCCTGGTGGCGGCGATTCCGGCCGTTGTGATCTACAACGTCTTTGCCCGCTCCATCGCCGGTTACAAGGCGCAAGTATCCGATGCCTCGGCCGAAGTCCTGCTGCTGGTTAGCCGTGACCTCGATCACCTGCCGACCACCGAGCGCTCCGCGCAACCCCACGTGGTCAAAGTAGGGTAATCAGCCATGGGCTTGCATTTGAAAGAAGGCGCAGACGACGATCTCGCCGAGAACCACGAAATCAACGTCACGCCGTTCATCGACGTGATGTTGGTACTGCTGATCATCTTCATGGTGGCCGCTCCGTTGGCAACCGTGGACATCAAGGTTGACCTGCCGGCCTCGAGCGCCAAACCCGCGCCGCGGCCAGAGAAGCCGGTGTTCCTCAGCGTGAAAGCCGATCAGCGTCTGTTCCTTGGTGACGACGAAGTGAAAGCCGAATCACTCGGCGCCACGCTGGACGCCAAGACCCAAGGCAAGAAAGACACGACGATCTTCTTCCAGGCCGATAAAGGCGTGGACTACGGCGACCTGATGAGCGTGATGGATGCTCTGCGTGCTGCCGGTTACCTGAAGGTTGGCCTGGTCGGACTCGAGACGGCAGCCAAAAAATGATCACAACGCGCCATAAGCTGACGCGTTACAGCGGGAGCCTGGCCGTGGTGCTGGGCGTCCATGCGCTGGCCATTGCGCTGGCGCTGAACTGGACCGCGCGCCCACCGATCGAGTTGCCACCGCAGGCAATGATGGTCGAGTTGGCGCCCGTTCCAGCCCCGCCACCACCGGCACCGCCGAAGGTGATAACGCCGCCACAGCCACCGGCCCCGGTGGAAGAACTGCCGTTGCCGAAACTCGCTGAAGCGCCGAAACCGACGATCTCCGTACCGAAACCGGTCAAACCCAAGCCAAAGCCTCAACCGCCCAAGCCTGTGGAGAAAAAACCGGAGCCGCCGAAAGAGAAGCCGTCGGAAGAGAAGCCAAGCGACGCGCAACCGACCCAGGCACCGACGGATAAATCCGCTCAGCCGGCACCCGGCCCATCGCCCGCGCAACAGGCGGCGAAAGCCAGCTGGCAGGGCACCCTGCTCGCTCACTTGGCCAAGTACAAAAAGTACCCGGCCAGTGCGCAGGCACGGGGCAAGGAAGGCATGAACCGTCTGCGCTTCGTGGTCGATGCTGAAGGCAACGTGCTGTCGTTCGAACTCGTGGGTGGTTCCGGCAATGCCGATCTGGACCGAGCGACCATGGGAATGATCCGCCGCGCCCAGCCGCTGCCCAAGCCACCGGCCGATATGCTGAACAACGGCTCCATCGAAATCGTTGCACCGTTTGTTTACTCGCTGGAGAAACGCCGGCGTTAAACACTGCCCTTGCAGGAGCCGAGCTTGCTCGCGATGAGGCCATCAATTTCAACATCTTTGTTGACGGTGATACCGCTATCGCGAGCACGCTCGGCTCCCACAGGTCATGCACCAGCCATAAAGGCACCGAAAGGTGCCTTTTGCGTATCCGCCACCCGCAAACTGCATTGCCCTGTGTCACTCAGCACACTCAGTCTGATAACGTGCGTCTATCGATTGCAGCCGTTATGCTTGGCTCGCAACTTCATGGACGCTCGCTATGACTCTCACAGAATTACGCTACATCGTTACCCTCGCCCAAGAGCAGCATTTCGGCCATGCGGCCGAGCGTTGCCACGTCAGTCAACCAACCCTGTCGGTGGGCGTGAAAAAGCTTGAAGACGAACTCGGTGTGCTGATTTTCGAGCGCAGCAAGAGCGCCGTGCGCCTGACGCCGGTCGGCGAAGGCATTGTTGCCCAGGCACAAAAAGTCCTGGAGCAAGCCCAAGGCATCCGTGAACTGGCCCAGGCCGGCAAGAACCAGCTGACCGCCCCGCTGAAAGTCGGCGCGATCTACACCGTCGGCCCGTACCTGTTCCCGCACCTGATCCCACAACTGCACCGGGTTGCCCCGCAGATGCCGTTGTACATCGAAGAAAACTTCACCCACATCCTGCGCGACAAGCTACGCAACGGCGAGCTCGACGCGATCATCATCGCTTTGCCGTTCAACGAAGCCGACGTGCTGACGTTGCAGCTCTATGACGAGCCGTTCTACGTCCTGATGCCGGCCCAACATTCGTGGACACAGAAAGAGTCCATCGACGCCAGCCTGCTCAACGACAAGAGCCTGCTGCTGCTCGGCGAAGGTCACTGCTTCCGCGATCAGGTGCTGGAAGCCTGCCCGACCCTGGCCAACGGCAAGGACGGCGCCAAGCACACCACGGTGGAATCCAGTTCGCTGGAAACCATTCGCCACATGGTCGCCTCCGGCCTCGGAATTTCGATCCTGCCGCTCTCGGCGGTGGACAGTCACCACTACGCCCCCGGCGTGCTCGAAGTGCGTCCACTGACGCCGCCCGTCCCCTTCCGCACCGTGGCCATCGCCTGGCGCGCCAGCTTTCCGCGTCCCAAGGCCATTGAAATCCTCGCCGACTCGATTCGCCTGTGCTCGGTGGCCAAGCCGCCAGCGCCGGTGGTTGCCGGTTAAGTTGCGGCCATGACCGAGTTGTCGCAAGTGTCGGTGACGGCACTCAAGGGTGTCGGCGAAGCCATGGCCGAGAAGCTGGCCAAGGTCGGCCTGGAGAATCTCCAGGACGTGCTGTTCCACCTGCCGTTGCGTTATCAGGACCGCACACGCGTGGTCCCGATCGGTCATTTGCGGCCGGGCCAGGATGCCGTGATCGAAGGCACCGTCAGCGGCGCCGACGTGGTCATGGGCCGTCGCCGCAGCCTCGTCGTGCGCCTGCAGGACGGAACCGGCGGGCTCAGCCTGCGCTTCTACCATTTCAGCAACGCCCAGAAAGAAGGCCTTAAACGCGGCACGCGGATTCGCTGCTACGGCGAAGCGCGGCCCGGCGCGTCGGGTCTTGAGATTTATCACCCGGAATATCGCGCCATTACAGGCGACGAACCGCCGCCGGTGGATGAGACCCTGACCCCGGTATACCCGCTTACCGAAGGCCTGACGCAACAGCGCTTGCGTCAGTTGTGCATGCAGACCCTGACGTTGCTCGGCCCCACCAGCCTGCCCGACTGGTTGCCGACCGAACTGGCCCGCGACTATCAACTCGCGCCGCTGGCCGATGCGATCCGTTACCTGCATCACCCGCCAGCCGATGCCGATGTTGACGAGCTCGCCCTCGGGCATCACTGGGCGCAACACCGGCTGGCCTTCGAAGAGCTGTTGACGCATCAACTGTCCCAGCAGCGTTTACGCGAGAGCATGCGCTCCTTGCGCGCGCCGGCGATGCCCAAGGCGACAAAGCTGCCAGCGAAATACCTGGCCAATCTCGGCTTCGCACCGACTGGCGCCCAGCAACGCGTGGGCAACGAAATCGCCTACGACCTCAGTCAGCGCGAGCCCATGCTGCGGCTGATTCAGGGCGATGTCGGTGCGGGCAAAACCGTGGTCGCAGCCCTGGCTGCGTTACAGGCGCTGGAGGCCGGCTATCAAGTTGCGTTGATGGCGCCCACCGAGATCCTCGCCGAGCAACATTTCATCACCTTCAAGCGCTGGCTCGAACCCTTGGGCATCGAAGTCGCCTGGCTGGCGGGCAAACTCAAGGGCAAGAACCGCGTGGCAGCCCTGGAGCAAATCGCCGGGGGTACACCGATGGTGGTGGGTACGCACGCGCTGTTTCAGGACGAAGTGAAGTTCAAGAATCTGGCGATGGTGATCATCGACGAACAACACCGTTTTGGTGTGCAGCAGCGCCTGGCATTAAGGCAGAAAGGCGTCGGTGGGCGGATGTGTCCGCATCAACTGATCATGACCGCGACCCCCATCCCCCGGACGCTGGCCATGAGCGCCTACGCCGACCTCGACACCTCGATCCTCGACGAACTGCCGCCTGGTCGTACACCGGTAAACACCGTGTTGATCACCGACACCCGGCGCATCGAGGTCATCGAACGCGTACGCGGTGCCTGCGCTGAAGGTCGTCAGGCCTACTGGGTTTGCACACTGATCGAGGAGTCTGAAGAGCTCACCTGCCAGGCCGCCGAGACCACTTATGAAGACCTCACTGCCGCCCTTGGTGAATTGAAGGTCGGGCTGATTCATGGCCGCATGAAGCCTGTCGAGAAAGCGGCGGTAATGGCCGAATTCAAAGCCGGCAACCTGCAATTGCTGGTCGCCACCACCGTGATCGAAGTGGGCGTCGACGTACCGAACGCCAGCCTGATGATCATCGAAAACCCCGAACGCCTTGGGCTCGCGCAACTCCATCAATTGCGCGGTCGCGTCGGCCGAGGCAGCGCCGCCAGTCATTGCGTGCTGCTCTACCATCCGCCACTGTCACAGATTGGACGTCAGCGCCTGGGCATCATGCGTGAAACCAACGACGGTTTTGTCATCGCCGAAAAGGATCTTGAACTGCGCGGCCCGGGCGAAATGCTCGGCACCCGTCAGACCGGCCTGCTGCAATTCAAAGTCGCCGACCTGATGCGCGATGCCGACTTGTTGCCCGCCGTGCGCGACGCCGCCCAGGCCTTGCTCGAGCGCTGGCCGGATCATGTCAGCCCGCTGCTCGACCGCTGGCTTCGCCATGGGCAGCAATACGGCCAAGTGTGAGCACCGTCGCAGTTTCCGGACCACCGTGTTAAACATGATGGTTATACTCCTGCAACTGTTCGAGAACGGATCCAACCCATGACTGACGCTGCCCTCGCCCCGGAAACCACGCCTGCTCCGTCTGCCGTTCGGCTGCTGCTGGAAAAGGTGGGCATTGCCTTCGATGAAGTCGTCGACCACCACGGTTTAAACGCTGCGCGCAAAGTGCAGGCAGTCCTGGTGGACGATGCCGTCGGCTCACTCATGGTGTTGTTCCCGCAGAGCCAATTGCTGGACCTCAATCGCCTCGCCGAACTGACCGGTCGACGCCTCACGGCCGTGTCGACGGAACGCCTTGAGCGCCTGCTCGGCAAACACAATCTGAGCATGCTGCCGGGTTTGCCATCGCTCACCACTGCACCCTGCCTCTACGAAGAGAGCCTGCTGCGTGAGCCCAAGCTGCTGATCAACTCAGACACGCCTGGGGTGTTGCTGGAGGTTACCCGCGAAGACTTCAAGACCCTGCTGACCAAAGCCAGCGCCGCCAACTTTGGTGAAGCGCTGACCAGCATCCGCCCGAACCTCGACCGCCCCGACGATGACCGCGAGGAAATCACCCAGGCGGTCCAGGCCTTCACCGCGCGACGCATTCAGCAACGTCTGGAAGCGACCATCGAAATTCCACCACTGGCCGCCACCGCCCAGAAAATCATCAAGCTGCGGGTCGATCCCAACGCCACCATCGATGACATCACCGGCGTCGTCGAAACCGACCCGGCCCTGGCCGCACAAGTCGTCAGCTGGGCGGCCTCGCCGTATTACGCCTCGCCGGGCAAGATTCGTTCAGTGGAAGACGCCATCGTCCGGGTCCTGGGTTTCGACCTGGTTATTAACCTGGCCCTGGGCCTGGCCCTCGGCAAAACCCTGAGCCTGCCCAAGGATCGCCCTCAACACACGACGCCTTACTGGCAGCAGTCGATCTACACCGCCGCCGTCATCGAAGGCCTGACCCGCGCCATGCCTCGCGCGCAGCGTCCCGAAGCCGGCCTGACCTACCTTGCCGGCCTGCTGCACAACTTTGGCTATCTGCTGCTGGCCCACGTATTCCCGCCGCACTTTTCGCTGATCTGCCGCCACCTGGAGGTCAACCCGCACCTGTGCCACAGCTATGTCGAGCAACACCTGCTGGGCATCAGCCGCGAGCAAATCGGTTCCTGGCTGATGCGCTATTGGGACATGCCCGATGAACTGGCCACTGCCCTGCGCTTCCAGCACGACCCGACCTACGACGGCGATTACGCCGAGTACCCGAACCTTGTGTGCCTGGCAGTGCGCCTGCTGCGCAGCCGCGGTATCGGCTCCGGCCCGATCGAAGACATCCCTGACGCTCTGCTTGAACGCCTCGGCCTGAGCCGCGACAAAGCCAACGACGTCGCCAGCAAAGTCCTCGAAGCCGAAGTGCTGCTGCGCGAACTGGCTTCGCAATTCAGTTCGCACTGAGAGCATTCCAATAAGGCCAACTAAAAAACATACGAAACCCTGTGGCGAGGGAGCTCGCTCCCGCTCGGCTGCGCAGCAGCCGCAAATCAGCCAACAAGGTGCGTGAGATATAATCAAGGTCTTTGGGGACGCTGCGCATCCCAGCGGGAGCAAGCTCCCTCGCCACAATAGCGCTTCTATTTAAGAACCGATTTCAAGCCTTAGGCTTGGCCTTCCTCGGCTTCAAATACTTGGTCAACCCCTGGAACCAGATCACCAGCGCCGGGTTGCCCTTGATCTGGATCGACTTGTCCTGAATCCCCGTCATGAATGCCAACTGCTTGTTCTTCGCCTGCATTGTGGCGAAGCCATACGCGGCATCTTTAAAGGCAATCGCAAACGCCGGCTCGGCATACATGCCGGACTTGCTAGTGATGCGTTGATCTTTCACACGGAAATGCCGCGCCACTTTCCCATCCAGAGTCTGTAGCTGAAACACCAACTCCTTGTCACCCAACTGCTGCTGAAACGCAGGATTAGTCCGACTGGCTTTACCCATCAACAAACCCAGCATCCACAGAAGAAAACGAAATTTCATGCGCACAGCCTCAAGAGAAAAATGAACGGCCGGCGCAGTGTAGCGGCTTCATCCAGGAACGCCACCATCGCGTAGCGTTAGAGGAAGATGGCGTTGTTTTTGACGCTGATGACTACCAAGTCATTGACGAAACTCGCCGAATTATCGACAACTCAGACGCATCTGTAGGAGCTGCCGCAGGCTGCGATCTTTTGATCTAAATCCCTTCAATGTTCTCGGAAATTTCCCACGATACGCGGCGACATTCATGAACTGTTCACCCATTGCATTCGCCGATAACCTCAGCCCGCCACCGAAAAATCGGTGACGCGGACGTGCAAGTCCTGAATCGGAGCAATCGTTTATGGCTATTCATCGAGCGTTTTCCTATGCTCGCGAATTGTTATGGCGGCTGTGTGTGGGAGACCTTCGGGTCTGCCGGTTTACCGATTCCGGTCTTGCACACCTATACACAGCTGCCACCTCTTTCGAAGTGCAAGCGAATTGGTGTTAGCTCCTTAATATCGGTACTACTCCAATGATCAAACCATCACCCAATCCCCCAAAACCCAAGCGCCGAAACGGTGAGCTCTTCACCGTTGCTCCCGACCTCACCACTGAAGCCCTCCTCGCCAACGCCTCCGAAGACCTGCTGTCCATCAGCACCATCGCCGCCAACCTGGCCGACGATATCGACGATCGAAACCGCTCAGTGGCCTTGGGCATCAGCAGAATGGCCGACGGCGTGTACCTGTTAGTGGAACGCGCACTGGAGCACATCGACTTACCGAACCCAGCGGTACCTCCAGTCAAAGCATAAAAAAGATATCCAACTGTGGGAGCAAAGCTTGCTCGCGATGGACGTGAACGATGACGCGCGCCGCCTGGAAAGTTGCGCCGCCTGCACATTCATCGCGAGCAAGCTTTGCTCCCACAGACAGCGCCTGATGGATGTCGCGGATGCAACATTCTGAAATATCGGAAGCGTCCCACCTCACTCAGCGATCCTTCCTACATCTCCCCTTTCAATAGCTTGTTAGCGTCTTCCGGCGATGGACACCGACGTTTTTGGTGCACTAACGGGCGAAATTGTCAGGGAGACACTCGAATGTTTTTAGGGCGAATCGTGCCCACGTGGCACGAGATAGAAAGCCGTATTGCTGAGCAGATGGGTTATCAGGGCGGCACCACCTATCGCACGCAGTTCAATGAGCGGGCACCTTCCCTCTCCCTCAACATCCGTCGTATCAGCAGCGTCAGGTCTGCATTCATTCAGGCCGAGTGGGAAACCGGGCGCGTATTGAGGCAGCGTTTCTCTGATCTCGATATCGCCAGCGTCCTCAACGAACTGATTGAAGTCGTCACGCAGATGGCAATGATCGTTGCCGGCAGTGTCCTGGTCGGTGGCGCCATCGGCGCAGGTACAGGGGCGCTTTTCGGCGGAATCGGCGCCCTTCCCATGGGTGCCGCCGGTGCTGCAATGGGCTTGCAAGTCAGCACCTGGATACTGGGGATACTCGGCCTGACGTCCATCGCCGAGTTTTTCGTCGAGGGTTTGCCGCGCATTGGCGAGTATTACCTGACCGGCATCAACATCGCGTGGGAAGGGCCACGTGGCGAGGAAGGGTTAAACCCGTTCAGCCAGGACGATCCATTTGCCCAGAACAGGGCCGCCCATCACATCGCGCAGGGGCATGTGGAGGTTGTCGCCCTGCTGCTGGGAGCCATCGTTGCTTACATCACCCGTGGTCGAGGAAACGCAAATGTCCTTGCCCAGGAAATGCGAGCGAGCCCCAAGGGTGCGCAGTTAGCCCAGTGGATGCTCAAGCACGAAGACGCACTGAAAAAACGCCCCGACTTGCAAACCGCCGGACCGCGCAAAGGCGCAGTCGGCACGCAGGAGCCTGCACCACCGGCACATCGTCTCTCTGACAAAGACAAAAACTCCACCCGTGACAAACCGAACGCCATGGCGCTTCATAAAGTCGAATGTTTCAAAGCAGACAAGATGCCAGCGTCTAAAATCGGAGAGTTCGAGCGGCAGTTGAAAGGGCAGGAGGATGGGCTGAATCGGCTGACGGTTGATGAGTATTTGGAGAATATTGCTAATCCGGTGAAGCGCAATACAGCGGCTGCTAAACTGGCTCGCAAAAAGTTACAAGCCAATTTGCAAGCACGATTTCAAGATGAGCTGTCGAAAACCATGGACATACTCGATGCGGAAAAAATGGCAATCAAGAAAGCTAAGCAAACGCTATCAAATCTAGCTGGCTTGCATAATCCTGACTTAACCGCTGGTGGTAAGGACATTATCTCTGACTTTGGTGACAAACAAGTCAACTCGAGTATTGGTCCACAGTGGAAAAACAAAGTGAAAGGCTTGAAAAGCGCGGCTGAAAGCATACCGAAACCAATGAGAGATTCTGTATTTCTCAACGTGCAGCTACATAAATGCTGAGTAAAGGGAAACTTTAAATGGATAAAGTATTTGCTAGGTTTATCGAAAAATTTGGTGATCCTGTTGATCGGCAAGAAGTGCCGCCTTCAAGCATCGAACGCTACAGAGGAAAACTGCCCAGCCTGTTGTTGGAATACTGGGCTGAACACGGCTGGTGCGGTTATGGTGAGGGAATTTTCTGGATTGTAAACCCGCAAGAATATGAGGCGATGACGTCGTCATGGATTGAAGAGACCCTTCTAGAAAAGCGCGACACTTACCACCTGATCGCTCGCAGCGCCTTTGGTGATTTATATTTCTGGGGCGAAAAGACTGGAGCTTCCCTTACAATAGCCAGTGTGGTTTCTCGCTACACAATTCATATTTCTACACTGACCGATGAGCAAATGGATAAACAAGTTCAAAATTTTTTACTCTCGAAGGAGATTGAATACAACGATTTCGATGAGTTATTCAAACCCGCAATGAGAAAGCTCGGCCCCTTACGCCATGATGAGATGTACGGCTTCGTTCCAGCACTTATGTTAGGCGGTCCAGGCACCCTCAACCATCTTGAGAAAGTAAAAGCCGTTGAACACCTGACAATTCTGTCTCAAATCGCTGAGCTACAACCTTATAGCTTTTCAGATCTTTAAGACGCGCGTCAGCACGCTAATAAATTAAACAACTGAACGCTCGCGAGTTGCCGTTCCTCTTAAGTATCAAGGTAAACACCAATGGATGAAATATTCTCTATCTTCTTGGAAACCTTTGGTGGCCCGATCGACCGGAGGGAAGTACCTCTATCAAGCATCAAGCGATATAAAGGCAAGCTACCGAATCTCTTGTTGGACTACTGGACTAAACACGGGTGGTGCGGTTACGGCGGTGGAATATTCTGGATAGTCAACCCTCAAGAGTATGAGGGGGTGGTAGCATCATGGATTGGAGGGACACGGTATGAAAAACGTGACAAATATTATTTGATTGCCCGTAGCGCCTTTGGAGACTTATATCTTTGGGGTGAAACAACCGGATATTCGCTAAAAATCACCAGCCTACTTTCTCGATGTGTCTTTCAGAATCTCGAACTTAATGGTGAAGATATGGATAGAAAGATTCAGGGCTTTCTATTATCTCGAAACGTTGACTCAAATGATTATGGCGACTTGTTCAAGCCAGCGAAGAAAAAGCTCGGCACCCTGCGCCACGACGAGATGTACGGTTTTGTTCCGGCAATCATGCTCGGCGGCCCGGACACCCTCGATCATCTGGAAAAAGTAAAAGCCGTAGAACACCTGACAATTCTGTCGCAAATCACCGAGCTTCAACCCTACAGTTTTTCAGACCTTTAACGCCGGGGTGCCCTGAACCAACGCCGCGACTCAAAAAACGACCGGCCACCCAGCACCTCACGCAACTCGGCAGCCGTGACGGTTCGCTGCGACACATCAGTCGCCAGCGCTTTACGCAGCACCGCCCAACAGCGTCTCGGCAGGTTCCTTGGCGCTCGAAGCCTCGCAAGCGGTCGCTCCTTGCAAACCTCATCCGACGGTAAACGCCGAAATGGATGTCTCCCCTCCGCCAATTCATAAATCACGCACGCCACCGCAAAAACATCAGCGCTGGAGGTCATTGGCTCACCCTCCAACAGCTCCGGTGCAGCATAGGCTGGCGTCCAGGCGTTGAAGCGGTTGCGGCTCAGATGCGGCAGGCCCGGCAGCACGCCTTCCTCGGCTTGCCCCAAGCCAAAATCGAACAACCGCACGCCGTCATCGCTGAGCATCACATTGCTCGGTTTCAAATCGCCGTGCAGCACGCCTCGGGAATGGGCGTAAGCGAGTGCGTCGAGGAGTGGCAGCGCGATCTCGCGAACCTCGTTCCACGGCAACCCCAAGGGCCGCTCACAGAGTAACTTGTCCAACGTCGGCCCACGCATGAGCTCCATGGTGATGAAAGCCCTCTGGCAGTCCGTGTCCACTTCAAAGGTGTGCAAACGCACAACATTGTCGTGGCGCAGTCGCCGGGTCAGGGCGAATTCGCTGTAGAGCAAGCTGCTGGCGTCGGGTGATTCGCACAAGACTTCGCTGAGCATTTTCACCGCGATGCACGGGTCGGGATCATCGAACTGTTCGCGCAACAGATCCCGTGCCCGGTAGACCGTACCCATGCCGCCGGCGCCGAGTAGGCACTCGATGCGGTAGCGACCAGCCAGCACTTCGGGGAACTCACCCATGCCAGCTCGAGGAGATGTGGACGCTGGTGAAAGCTCACTCATTGTCGAATCACTACGGCTGTCACATTGTCCTGGGCCGGGCTGTCCAGCGCAGCGTTGAACAGCTGCTGCAGCGCGCCCTGTGGCGAGACATGGCTCAGGGCACTGCCCAAGCCATCAGCGCTCACCTCCTGATAAAGGCCATCGCTGCATAACAAAAACGCATCGCCCGAATAGACCTCGAATTCGAGCATGGCCAAGGTCAGGTGTTCGCTCGCACCGATGGCGCGGGTCAGTGCATGAGCACCGGGTTGCGCCCTGGCCTGTTCGACGCTCATGCGCTGCTCATCGATCAATTGCTGTTGCAGTGAATGGTCCGTGGTCAGCTGGAACAACCGCTGCCCCCTCCACAAGTAGCAGCGGCTGTCGCCCGCCCAGAGACAGGCGGCGCGATTACCTTCGATCAACAGCGCCACGACCGTGCTACCCATGACGCTGTCGCGGCACCCGGCGGTGAGGGTCAACTCCTGACCCAATCGTCGATTGAGCCAGTGCAGGCAAGTACGTACGCCATTAACCCGATCATCGAAGCCTACCTGAGCCGGTAATTCCGTCAGGCTGGCGACGATCAACTGACTGGCAATATCGCCTCCCTGATGACCGCCCATGCCGTCCGCGACCACCCATAGCCCTTGTTGTGGGCAGTCAAGGAATGCATCTTCGTTGCGCCTGCGGATCTCCCCTTGATCAGTGCGCGCTGCGCTGCGCCACGGACTGACCCTGTGCATCAGAGCTGCACCGGCAGGCGGAAGGTTCGCAAAACGCCCATATCGAACGGGTTCGGCATGCGCTGGCTCATCAGGAGGTAGTTGGTGCGAAGACCGCCCAGGTCCGCTTTCAGCACCATCACGTCACGACCATCGAGGTACTCGGTCTGCATCAGATCGAACAAACGAAACAGCGACCACGGGCCGGTATTTTTTTCGATACCGATCGGTCGACCGACCATTTTGTCTAGGACGAGGCTGGTGCGCCCACCCTCAGCATCGGTCGGCCAGGTGAAGGAGGCTGGCGTGATAGGACCGTGACGGTACTCCATGGTCTCGTTGCCGAACTTGAATTCGGAACGGCTGACGGACGGGTCCAGGGTGTATGGCTCCAGCCTGAACCGCACTTTAGGCTCGCTCGGATGCTCGGCGAAAAAGCTCTGGCGGATCACGTGAGCGGTAGCCATCTGGTCGAGGTAGACCCTGGACATCGGCAGGCTGCGCCCGTCAATACTACGCAGGCGATAGTTGCCTGGACCGCCGCTGACGAAAGGCCTCATGTAGCTTTCAAAAAAACGATCGACAACCCCCTGTGCCATGAAGAACTCACGGAAGTCGTTGAGTGCAACGTCACTGGTGCTGTGGGCGCTAAACGGATAACGCTTGTTGATCCCTTTGCCGTAGAAGCTGTACAGCTCGCCCTGGTATCGCTGGTTCAGGTACTGATACGCATCGTTGAGCACAAGCTGCCAACTGTCTTCGGCCAGCACGTTGAACCACGCGCTGATCGGGCGCGGCAAGCGGCCCGCTGTCGTGCGCAAGTGGCTCAAGGCATCACGCTGACCGCCCATGCGCGTCTTGGCCATGACAAACGCTGCGTGTTCAGGGGTGCCGGAGCGGGCCAGGCTGGACAGTTGCTGTTGAACGTCATTGACCGCCTGCAGCACGGGGGTCAAATCTGCGGTCGGACCGTCGTTTTCATCGAGCAGACGGTGCAATGGTTCGAAGCGACGTTGCAGGGATTGGCGTGCGGTGTCTCGCAGATTCTTATCCACACTCGCCGCCACGCTGGAGGCCTTGCCCGCCACTGCCGTGGCAAGCTTGCCCAATTTGCCGCCCTTCTCAGCCAGCTCATCTGCCGCGCCATCAAGGATCTCCGGGATGACCGCAAAGCGTGTGTTCTCACGCACCTCCACCAGCAGTTGCAGCAAGGGCGAACTGGCCGAGGTCAGGCCGGCCAATTGTTCGGCGCCGTCGCCGGCGTGAGTGATGGGTTGTAACGCAACCTTCCCGAGCGCTTCGCCCCATAGATGGGTGTAGTCGCGAAAATACAGCTGTTCCAGCTCGACCATGAGGCGACGCAAGTCCATGCCGCTGATGCCTGCACCCTCTCCCAGCACCCAGTTGTCACGCAGGATGTCAGTGACTAGCGACGCGCCCTGGACCGAAAAGTATTGGTGGTATGCCTTCTTTGTATAGAACCCCGGAATCACGTAATCGGTACCGACAAACAACGCGCCCTGCGGTCCCAAATGTTGACTGAAACGGTAATCCGGCAGATGGCGGGCCTGCTCGCGGAGCGTGCGGTACACAACGTTGGCCAGCGATTCGCTGCGAAGTACCTGACGTGCCTGCGCCACCAGTTGATCGTTAAGCGGGTAAGCAAACGGCTTTTTCAATAACCGCTCAAAGTGGTCGGCCAGAGCGTTCTGCGCCACGGTGTTGCCGGCGTAACGCTGGGACCAGTCAGCAGCCACCCAATCCTTTAGCCACTCGGCCTCTCGACGATCTTCCATGCTCAGCATCAGGTACGCACGCAGGCTGTTAAGCAAACGTTCGCGATCCTTCATGTTGACGCGGATCTGGCCCTCCAGCAGGGTCGCTATGCTTGGCAGCAAGTGCGTTTGAAGCTCACGCTCGTAGGCCGCCACAATGGTCGGGCTGACTTCGGCACCCTGATACAGACCTGCACGCTCGTGGTACGAGACACCCTCTCTTTCAGGGAAGACTCGAGTGGCCGCATAAGCCGTGTCGAGTCGCTTGAGTGCCGCCATCGAATCAGCACCTGCAGTGACTTCAGATCGCTGCTGCGTCCAGGTCTGTGCGAGTGAACGCAGTTGTTCCAAACGCTCGTGGTTAGCCGAGTAACTGGCTGCCCACAACAGGCCGAACACGCCCAATGCAGTCAGTGCACCGAGGTACAAAGCCCGCTGGCCCCAATGAATGCGTCTGCGCTCGCGCGCGTCCAGACCGGCAAGATCAGCCTCGGGGAAAATCACACGGCTGATCATCTGGTGAATAAAACGTGCGCCAATGATGCGACGGTTTTGCGAGGCCACCTTGCTCATATCCCGGAGCGTGTTGCTCAGGTGAGGCGCGCTGGTCAGGTAGAAGCCTCGCAGCTGGCTCACACGTTGATAGCGATTACCGGTGAACGCCTTTTCAACGAACAGGCACAGGCCATCGCCGATCAGCCCCAGTTGGTGCGGAAAGTCGAGAATGCGGCCGCGATGCAGAGCGTCACGCTCCTGATGCATGCGCAGGATCACCTGGCTGTTCAGGCGACGCAGCAGCGTTTCGAATTCGCTGCGCACCCTGCTCGCGTCCGTGTCGCGCAGGTCTTTACCCAGCGTCGCGCCCAGCACCTGATCACTGTCTTCACGGGTCAGTTGATCGAAGAATTCGTCGAACCCCGGCAGTTCATCCGCCTTGGTGATCACCAGGTAGACCGGCACATTGACGTGCAGCCGCTGCTGAATTTCCTGCAAGCGGGCACGCACCTGATCAGCCACGCCTTCCAGCATGCCCCGGTCCGCGCCGAGCAGCAGCGGTACTGGCAAGGTCACCAGCACGCCATTGAGCGGACGGTTGCGACGCCGCTGACGCAGCAGGTCGAGCAGCGTTTTCCAGGTGTCGCCAGCCATACCATCCTGCTGACTCAGGTAGCGTCCGGCCGTGTCGATCAGGACGCCGTGCTCGGCGAAATACCAGTCACAGTGTTCCGTGCGCAGCACCTCCTGGGTGGATTTGCGGTCAAGCGTGTTGATCGGAAATTCGAGTCCTGAGGACACCAGCAGGCTGGTCTTGCCGCTGCTCTGCGGGCCAAGCAAAACGTACCAGGGAAGATCGTCGCGCCAGCGCTCGCTGCGCCCCCGATAGAGGCTTGAAGTCTTCAAGGTTGCTAAAGCGGCTTTGAAACGTCGCCTCAGTTCTTTTCGCTCGGTGTGGCTTTGCTCTTCCTGGCCTTTGCGTCTCCAGCCATCTTCACTGTCTTCAATGGTTTTCTTGCGTATGCCTACTCGCCAGTTGACGTACACCATGCCCAGTCCCCAGAGCAGGCTCAGTACACTGATTGTCAGCAGCCGTGATGTGGCACTTTCCCAGAATTTATAGTCATCCACTGCCAGCAACGGGCCCAGGCCCCACACCAACAGTGCTATCGAGAGGACCAGCAGCAAGCTCCAGACCCAGGTCTGAAGCAAAAATACACCAGTTTTTTTGAAAAGTTTTTTCATCACGCGTCCCTGTTTGACCGCTGCGCCAACGGCGAAACCGGTGCTGGATCAAGCGGCAGAAAAGGTTGCAAAACGCTGTCGCGTTGCTCACCCAGCACCCGGTCGAAGCTTGAATACATCACGACCAGACACACCGTCGTAAACAGCGCCACCCACCACCAGGGAACGATGCGCACCAGGCTGCGGCGTTCTTCCTTGAGGCCTTCCCATTTCGGGGATAACTGGAGCGAAACATCACCGCGCAGATGTCGAATCTGCCGGTAAAGCGCGTCGCTGACCTGCTGAAGTTCCAGGGTTCCACGGGGTTGAACCCGGTATTTACCCTCGAATCCGAGAGACAGGCACAGGTACATCAACTCGGGCATCGGCAGGTTCTTGGCCGGGTCTTTCGACAGCCGCTCAAGCAGCAGGAAGAACTTTTCACCGCCCGACGTTTCTTTGTGAAAGCGGCTCAGCAGGCTCGTTTGCGACCACTGGCTTTCCTTGCCCCAAGGCGTCGTCACCACGGCTTCGTCAATCACGGTGCACAGCACATAACGGGCAGAGGAAACCTGGCCATTCTCGATACCGTCGTGCAGCGCTACTTTGACGAAGCTATCCAGCTCATCACACAGGCGCACGGCAAGGCTTTGCAAATCTTCGCAGACCTCACCGCTTTTCAGCCGGGCCACTTGCGACAGCAGTCGGGACGCCGCTGTCACAAGCGAGTTGAAGCCGATGTTGTACGTTTCAACCGGGCGTTTGGCAGCCGCATAAATCATCCGATCCTGCAGCTGTTCGATGCGTGGAGGCGTAGTCGAATTCGTCAGCGGGCTCGACGCTGGGTGGCGCCCGTCGTGGTCCACCAGGACGGTTCTATCGTCATGGTGGAGTTCCGTATCCTTACTCATGTCGGTCAGTTCCTGATGGCCCAGAATTTCAATTCGAGCTCGGCAAATTCTCCCGACACATGGAACGCGAAGCCGCCAGAGCGCTCGAGTTGCGCCTGGTCTTCGGCACTGAAATCAAGAATGAAATAGGTTTTGCTGGCATGAAAGGCGATTTGCCGAGGGGCTACCGGCAGGGGCCTGACCTTGATACCTGGCAAGTGCAGGTTGACCAGTTGGCGGATGCTTTCTACCGGACCGACCTTGAGGTGAGCCGGCAAACGGTGGCGCAAATCCTCCGGGTCGCAGTGAGCACTGGCGGCCAGTACAAACGATGCGGAGCCCAGTAGTGTGTGGTCGTTCAAAGGCGAAACGATGATGCCGTACTGCCGCGCTTGCAGCTCCAGTTCGATCGCATGCTGTTCGAGCACCATCGACAACACCTGACGAATCTCTTCCATCAATTTTCGAAAACTCGCGCCTTGATCGCTGTGCTGATAACGGCTGTCCAGACGTGGACGTTTGCTATCGCTTGAAAACGCCGCCAGATCACCGAGCAACATCAGCAGCGCTCGATACAAGGCCTCGGGGTGAACCTGTTCCAGACCGAGGTAGTGACGCAGCAGGAGCTCGGTGCGGTTGATCAGTTGCAGCATCATGAAGTCGCCAACTTCCGCGCCCGCGACCTTGCCATTCGAGCGGATCCGCTCTGCCAGGGCGTCTCCCCGGTGACCGAGCATGCTGATCACTTCTTTGAGGCACGACAGCAGATAACTGGAGGAATGCGCCTGAATGAAGGTGGGAACGAAGTCCGGGTCGAGGCTGATAATGCCGTCGGGCGTGGTGTCGAGCACTTCGCAAACTTTCAGCTTCACGTACGCCTGATCGCTCTGCTGCTCGCCAAGCAACAGTCGAAAGTCCGGGCGTGCACAGCTGACCTGGCTGGAGGAACCCTCGCCGGCATTGGAGTCTGCCACTGCTGCGTCATACACGGTGTAGCGCGCCAGGACGTCCGATTGCTCGGGTCGACGAGCCTCGATGTGATTGCCGGTGACGAGTGCCAGCGCCAGGTAGGCCGGCGTGTTTGCGGTATTGGGAGGCAGGACGAGTGCCAACGGCTCCGACGTGCTGCCCAACTCGAACAGACTGCCGTCGGGCAAAACTCCGCTGGCATGGCTGATCACCAGCTTGCCCATTTTGAGGAACTGGGCATCGATGTCCAGGGTCAGGAAACCCCAGGTATAACCACCCAGTAGCTGGGTACGGGTTTTCATCTGGTGATCGTAGTAGCGGTCGCTGTGCTGGAAGTGTTGTGGTCGCAGCAGCATGCCTTCCTGCCAAATGACTTTATGCGAATTCATGATCAGTCATCCGTCCTGACGAGCGTTTCTAGAGTGTTGCGAATACCGGTTTGATCTAGGATCAAATCAGTCACGGTGAGGCTCATTGGGGTGATTGGCACGGTGTATCGCCATTGGGTTTGCGCCAGATCACGGTAGGCCGCGAGTACAGCGACGTAGCGGCTATCGGCTTGCAGCGCGAGCTTGAGTTCGATGCGTTCCCCCGGTCGCAATTCAAGCTCCTCAATGACCACCAGATCAGGGGCCAGGATTTCTTTGCTGCGCTCGTACAGACTGAAGAAATCGGCGTTCTCGAAAGCCACGGGATGTTTGAGCTCGAACAATCGAATAACGATCGGTGACGGACGGCCATTGAGATCCGGGTTCAGTTGATCGCTGGCGGTGAGTTTCAGGTCGAGCTTGGTCAGGCGAGAGTACGGCGACAATGACGTACAACCCGACAGCAGGATCAAAACCACCAGCGCCGCCAGTGTCTTGAAGTAAACGAAAGAGCCGCGAGGCATGGGCGTCATCCCCGTTGGTCTACGTGAAGAGTCGAGATCAGCCGAACCTGTTCTTCGTAGGCTTGAGCAAAGTCACGAGCGAGCAACCGCTCGCTCCACTCATCGTCCTGACGCAGGGCCTGGTGATAACGGCCATAAGCCTTCCAGCGGCTGCCCGCAGTGGTGAACAGTGGCTGTTGGTCGCGCTCAAACCGCAGGGTCAGTTGCGAGGGCGAGAAGTGATCGAGCGCCCCTCGAATCGCAGCACGACTGGCGGCCAACAGCGCCACCTGATGCGTCTGCAAATCACGAAATGCCCGGGAGAGAACCTGTTCGGCCGGGTACTGGCCAGGCTTGTTGGTCCGCAACAGAATGCCCAGTGCTTCCCCGGCATCGACGCTGAGTTTCAGCGGATTGTTGTAGATGCCCTGAACGGTGGTTTGGGCCAGGCGCAGCTCATTTTTCAATTCGCTGTGGGTGCGCAAGCTTTGCTGCAAGCCATCGACGCTTTGATTGAGCAAACGAGCAGCGTCCAGTGCCAGGTTTTCGCGCTCAGCATGGTCCAGATCCTTCAGGTCTATGCCCAAAGCGATACCGAAGCGCTTCCAGAAGTCCTGGCTTTGGCGATCAACAGCGCTCTGCGCCGGAGCTGGCAACGGTTCCGGCGGTGCCTCTACCAACTGCGGCACCTGCAGGTTTTCCATGTCGATACGGGCGTAGTCGGCGCGTGAATGGACATCCACAATCGGCATGCGCGGCGTGATCAGTTCATCGATGTCGGTGTAGGCGAGCGCTTGCTGATCAAAAGCCTTCAAAGGATCCAGCTCAAGAAAAGCATCGTCCGGAATCACGCTGTCCGCGACAGCCTGACTGGCGACGCCATAGGTCGTGGGCACACCGGCCAGTCGCGCTTGAATTTCGTAACTGCCCAGAAAGTAGACGCTGTCGTGTTCAATCCGCACCGCTTCGCCTTTAGGCAGGTTCGTACCGTTTTCAATCGTCCGGATGCCATTGCGGCTGGTGTCGGTGATAAAAAACGCACCGTCGTGGCAGGTCACCAGCGCATGGCTTTTGGACAGGTGGCGCTTGCGATCCGGAAGAACCCAGTCGCAGTTCTCCGCTCGCCCGATCGTGCCACCCGCCTGCTTGAAGGTCTTGTGCCAAAGCTCCGTGGGCACGAATTCCTTGGCGTTCTGGATTTCGAGAACCAGTTCCATCGTCTTGCTCCTTGTGATCACTTGCCGCGATTGACTGCCTGCGGATCACCCAGAGGGCGATAGGTGTCATCGTTGAATTTGTAATTGCCGCTACAGCCGCCGAGGCCACACAGAACAACGAGGGTCAGCAGAACAGCATGCCGGTGACGGACAGGCATCAGAGGGGCTCCAAGGGGGGTGAAAGTGGATTCGAGGCGAAGGGCATGCCTCCATGAACGGCGAAAAACGGCCTCATCCATTGACGTCGCTCGCGCTGATGTTCAGTCGATCAAGTCGGTACAACAGCGTGCGGCGTGGCAGTCCGAGCTCTCGGGCAGAAGCGGTCTGGTTACCGGCGTTCCTGCGCAGGCACTCGACCAGCAGGTTGCGTTCGACTTGCGCCATTCGTTCACGCAGGTGAGCACTGCCGGCATGCGCAATGACATCCGTACGCAGGGAGAAATGTTCAGGTAGCAACTCACCGCCCTCACAGAGCAGAACCGCCCGCTCAACTAGGCTTTTGAGTTCGCGAACGTTGCCCGGAAAGGCATACCCTGACAGGTGAGACAGTGCCGCCTCTGACCAGCGCAGGCTATCGCGTTGCAGGAACGCACAGGCCTTTGCGGCAAAGTGCCGAGCCAGTTCCGGGACGTCGCCAGCGCGGTATCGGAGGGCCGGCAATTCGATCGGGAATTGCGCGAGGCGGTAGTACAAGTCCTCACGAAATTTTCCTTCGCGGACCAAGACCGCCAGGTCGCGGTGAGTCGCGGCAATGATGCGCACATCGACCTTGTGGGTATCGTTGCAACCCAGCGGGCGAATTTCACCCTCCTGAAGGACGCGTAGCAACTTGGCTTGCAGGGACAACGGCATGTCGCCAATTTCGTCCAGCAACAAGGTTCCACCATTCGCCGCATCGAATAGCCCGGGACGATCGCGGTCAGCGCCCGTGAACGCACCTTTGCGATAGCCGAACAGCTCACTTTCCAAAAGACTTTCGGGAAACGCTGCACAGTTCTGCACAATGAAAGACTTCGCACGCCGCGCTCCGCCATCGTGAATGGCTCGGGCTATCACTTCCTTGCCGGTGCCCGTCTCCCCGCGCAACAGCACGGTGTACGGGCTGTGCAAGACTTTACTGATCAGCGAACACGTCTGACGCATGGTCGTGCTTCTACCGATCAATCCGAAATCCCTGGCGCTCGGCATGCTGATCGACATGGGTGGTGCCTCAACCGCAGGCCCTCGCAAACGTTGGAGCAGGTGCAGTTGACCGAGCGCGAACGAACCCAGCTGGGCCAGTGACTCGGCGAAGCCTTGCAGCTCGATGTGTCGGGTACTGGCACACACCAGCAAGCCTTCGACGCTCTGTTGCTGATTGACCAAAGGCACGCACAGCAACGTCTGCCAAGGCACGCTCTGCGGCGGCAGGAATTCGCTTTTGTGTAAGGTGCCACTCAACTCGGTGAGGCAGACCACGCGATTCTGATCCAGGGCGAATTGCAGCAATGGCTCAGCGCTGTAATCGGTCGACAGGCTTGTCACTTCTCTGGGGTGCAGAATGCCGTTCAGGCACTCAGTCGCCAATCCAAGGTAGGTACTGGATGTATCCAGCAGGTACAACTGCGCCAGTTCGCAACCGGTAAGGGTGCCTAACCCGCGCACGAGGTCACCTGGCAGCGCGGCGCTGTCTGCCGACCGGGAGAGGCTGGAGAACTGGGCCAACAAAGCCTCGGCATACGCCAGGGGCTGTGGCAATTGCGTGAACATGACGCTCATCAGACGAACTCGCAGGTAACGGAGGAGGTGTCGTCGAGCGTTGCGTGAACACGGCTGAGACTGTCTCCGACCGCCATTGCTGCAAGCAAGCGATCAGCCACCAGCGGCAGTACGTGCAGTTCCAGCAAGTGGTCGATCAGACGGGCGCCGCTATCGCTTTGCAGGCAGCGTTCGGCCAGGTGATCGACAAGACTGCACGAGTACGTGAATTCCAGTTGACGACTGCTCAGTCGTTCGCCCAATCGACCCAGCTTGATTTCAATCAGCTCACGCAGGACCGGGCCGGCAACCGGGTAGTAAGGCACCACGCGCATACGCGCCAACAACGCCGGTTTAAAGTGTTTGCCGAGGACTGGCCGAATGGTTTCTTCGAGCAGTTGTGCAGTGGGCCGCGCACCGCTTTTGCAGAGCTCGCTGATGCTTTCACTGCCAAGGTTCGACGTCATCAAGATCAAGGTATTGCGAAAATTGATCTCGCGCCCTTCCCCATCGTTAGCCACACCTTTGTCGAAGATTTGGTAGAACAGGTTCAGTACATCCGGGTCGGCTTTTTCGACTTCGTCGAGCAGCAGTACCGAATACGGCTTCTGGCGTACCGCTTCGGTGAGCATGCCGCCTTCCCCGTAACCGACGTAGCCCGGCGGTGCACCGATGAGGCGCGAAACGGTATGTTTTTCCTGGAACTCGGACATGTTGATCGTCGTGACGAATCGATCACCGCCGTACAGCAAGTCAGCGAGTGCCAGTGCGGTTTCGGTTTTGCCGACACCGCTAGGGCCGACCAGCAGGAACACACCCACTGGCGCATCGGGATTGTTGAGGCCCGCAGCCGCCGCGCGCATCGAGCGATCCAGCGCATGAACCGCCTGTTCCTGACCACGGATACGAGTGCCCAGGTCGGTGGCGAAACTGGCGACCCTGGCGTTGTGCTCACGGGCCAGTTGCGCCAGCGGGACGCCGGTCCAGGCGCTGATCACTTCGGCTACCAGGCGTGGGCACACTTCAAAACTCACCAGACGCTCGTCGACTTGCGCAGCGGTCAGGGCACAGTGAGTTTCGTGCAGCTCGGCTTCCAGTCCTTCGACACGTTGAGCCTGCTCCAGGGTTAACTCTTCGAGGGAGCTTTGCCGCGCTTTAGCAAGTTGTTGACGCAGATCCAGCAGACGTTCCGCCTGCTCTTTCTGCTCAATCCAAAGGGCCTCGATATGCATGACGTCGCTTTGAACGACGGCTAAACGACTCTCCAGTGCGGCCAGCGCCGGGTGGTCGATCGGCAATCCTGCGTCGGCATCGCGCCGCAGGGCCAGGCGCTGGCAACGACCTTCGGCCAGCTCGCCACGCAGGCGTTCAAGGCAAGACGGAGCAGCCGCAAGGCTGATGCGCACACGGGCGCAGGCGGTGTCCAGAACATCGACGGCCTTGTCCGGTAGCTGACGACCCGTGAGGTAGCGGGCGGACAACTGCGCGGCGGCCACGACCGCGTCATCGCGAAGGTAGATGCCGTGACTTTCTTCGTAGAGTGGAGCCAGCCCACGCAGAATCGTCACTGCATCGCTGACGGTCGGTTCATGCAGTTGAACCGGTTGGAAACGTCGAGCGAGCGCCGGGTCTTTTTCGAAGTACTTCTTGTACTCCACCCAGGTCGTGGCGGCGATGGTGCGCAACTCGCCGCGCGCCAGGGCCGGCTTGAGCAGGTTGGCTGCATCAGAGCCGCCGGCATTACCGCCCGCGCCGATCAGGGTATGGGCTTCATCAATGAACAGAATAATAGGTTTCGGTGAAGCCTTGACCTCATCGATCACCCCTTTGAGGCGGCGTTCGAATTCGCCTTTGACGCTGGCACCCGCCTGCAAGAGGCCCATGTCCAGAGACAAGAGCTCGACATCTTTGAGGACGTGCGGCACTTCACCCACCGCGATGCGCGAAGCCAGCCCTTCGACAATGGCCGTTTTACCGACACCGGCCTCACCCACCACGATCGGGTTGTTTTTACGGCGACGAGCCAGGATGTCGACCATCTGACGGATCTCGCCATCGCGACACAACACCGGGTCGATCAGGCCGTCGCGAGCCTGTTGGGTCAGGTTGTGGGTGAATCGCTGAAGCAGAGACTCACCCGATACCGCGGGTTTTCCGGGGACCACTTGCTCTGTGCAAGACAGGACGAATGCTTTCAGCCGTTCGATGTTCAGCCGGGTCAATAGCGCCTGGTAGCGACTACCGGCATAACGCATCGGGTTGCGCAGCAGCGCGAGAATCAACGCACCTTGGTCGACCTGGCTTTGACCCAGTTCAAGGTTGGCAACCAGCAAGGCGTCCTGCAGCCATTGCACCAGTTCCGGGGCGAACACCGGGTTGCGTGAAGCGTTGTGCTCAACGCGTGATTGCAGCGCGCTACTCATTTCCCCGGCATCGATGTCGGCATCGCGCAGCGCCCTCACCAGGAGGCCTTGTGGGCGTTCCAGCAAGCCAAGCAGCAGGTCTTCGACGAGTATTTTGCTGCCACCACGGGCGACACATCGTTCGGCAGCGCTTTCCAGGTCGCGACGCGTTTCGGCGTCCAGTGCCTGAATCAGGCGTTGCAGGTCTACATTGATCATGTGTCTCACATCCTTAATGAATTTTGCTGTCCAGCGTCACCACGCCGTCCGCCTTTTCGCGGCCCAGCCAACTGGTCCAACCCAGACGGCAGACGTTCGGTTCACCGATGCGCAGCTCGCGGATTTCGTCCTGGCACAGGACCAGGCGAATGTCGTAATCGAGGGGGTCGCGCAGAGTGAAACGCACCAGCGCGCAGAGCGGCTGGTAGCCAACACCGATCGGCAGGAACTCGTGAAAGCGCTGCCAATCGAGCTCGCGAACGTGAATACGAAATTTGCCGCTGCGATCGCGGACATGCTCGCCCAGCACCAGGTCTTCTCCGAGCACGCTGTTACTGCAACCCAGACAATTGCGCTGTTCGCCGAGGATCTCGACGCGACGCTCAATGCACTGCTCGAGGTTCAACTCGGCATGCTTGAAGTAGTAACGCAGCACCGCCTCGATCAAAGCCGCCGAATGCGCTCGCAAGCTGAGCAGCCCGAGGTACGGCAACAGGCGCTTCCAGTTCAGTTCCCGAGCCCGGCGCAGCTCTTCACTACCGAGCCCGATCAGCGCAAACAACTGCGCGGAAAAAGGGTCGAGAGCGCCGCTCTGAAAGCGTGCGCAGTAGCGGTACTTGCGCCAGATCGGCAGCATCAACCGTTGCAGGCGATGATGGAACAGGTCGAGAAAGTCGCGGGTGGTATTCCCTTCTTCGCTATCACCTAACGCCTGCTCCCCGTAGAACGCCGGCAGTGGTGAACCCGATCCGACCAGGCTGACAAGATTGAAACGCAGACGCGCACGCAGCAGTCCGTGTTCTTCAAAAAACTCCACACGATCAACGTCGCTGCCTGGGAATCCGAAGCCGGGATTAGCCTGAAATTCCAGCTGGTCATACAGATCATCTTCGTTTAAATGCGGGTGTGCATCGCGCAGCCGGTCAACCACCAGCAGCACCGCCTGAAACAGCGAGTACTCACGTATTACCTGGGTCAGCCCGCTCAAAGCAGGGGCTGCAGGCCCATGCGGGGTGTCCATTGGTACACGTCTCCTTGTGTGCTGAGTACCCGCAGTTCGTGGTACGAATTGAGGCTGGCGTAAAGCGCGAAAAACTCGTTGAGCACGGACCCGAAAACGAACAGGTCGCCCTCGCCGATGTACCCTTGCGGGTCGATGGTCAGCTCGGTGCGCAACCCACGAATCGGTAAACCCCGGTGCAATCGATCGACGTGTTCGTGACTGATCGACTTGAGTCCACCCAACAATCGTTTGCTGACTTTCTCTGCCTGCTGATCGTAATGACGCGGCAAGTCGTAGGTTTCGAGAATCACCTTCAGCGCATTGACGTCAGCCAGCGAGAGGTAGTTGAGCGACATGTTGCTGACCAGTTTCCAGAGGAAGTCACTGTTCAACGGTGGAGCGAAACTCGACGTGGCCGACGTGATATTGCGGAAGCTCAGGAACTCCGGCGTCTTCACACCATGCTTGCAGATATCACCAAGCTTGAGCTTGCGCGGTAGATTCTGGTTGGTGCATACCAGCTCGATCGACAGGGTTTCGGTCGCGTCTGTGTGGCGTATGCCAAAACTGAGATGGGTGTCGAGCCCATCATGCAGCGAGGATGATCGTTGGCGAACGCTGTAGTACGGACGGCTAGTGGGCACATCGAAACTTGAGTCGTGCTCGAAAGACTCGAAGGGGACATAGTCTTGAAATCCAGCATTCCCCGCCTTCCAGCCCTTCACGGTTTCCACCGAGAACACACCGCAGTTTTCCTGGTTGTACTCGGCCGGCAGCAACAGGTATTCATCCTGTTTGCCATCGAGGCGAATGGGCAGTGCATCGTGATTGAACAGGTTCACGATCGGCGTGCAGTAGAGCTTCACATTCTCCAGCATCGGGCGCAGTCGCTGGATACCACTTTTGCGAATGTCGAAACGCGATTCCAGGCCGCGCATCCGCTTGAGCACGTCCTCAGGCAAGGTATTCAGGAGATCGAGACCATTGACGTCAACGAACAGGAATTTATCCTGAAAGGCGAAATATTCCTGGAGGTAGCGATAGCCGCGAAAGGTATTCAGCGGATACGGAATCAGCGCTTCCTCTTCAGCAAAACCCACCGGTTGCACACGGTCGCCCGGGATCGTGAACGCCAAGGGTGTGTCGCCGTCACCATGGACTTGCATACCTGCGCCATCCAGGGGGATCAGCTCGATACCTTGAAGATTGCGCAATACGCCAAGGTAAAGCAGCTGGGTAATGTAGCGCTCACCGGCGAAATGCAGACGCAGTCGACTCAGGTCCAACTCGCCAAGGTGACCCTCAGCGCTCATCTCCAACCGCAAGCTCAGCAGCGCGCCGCCGCCCTTGACCGAGTAGTTCAGCGCCACCAGCTCCAGTGGCAGCACCTCAGTGGGATAGCAGGTGCGGAAGTGACAAATCACATCGTCGACTGGCACGCTCTCCACCGGCGTGTCGCGCTCGACCATGACGGCGGGTCCAGAGCGTTGCAACGGGTCGAATTGCAACATGCTGAACGCGGGCAATGGGCGCATATAGTTGGGCCACAGCAGGTGCATCAATGAATGGCTGAGCTCCGGCAATTCGTCATCGAGTTTCTGCCTCAGGCGACCGGTCAGAAATGCAAATCCTTCGAGCAGACGCTCCACATCCGGATCTCGTCCGGCCTGCCCTAAAAACGGCGCCAGTGCAGGACTACGCTCAGCGAATCGACGCCCTGACTGGCGAAGTGCTGTGAGCTCACTTTGGTAGTAGTGGTTAAAGGACATGATGGGTACCTGTGAGTCGTTAGCTGACCTTGACCTGACCGCTACCATCGAGCTTCGCGGCGAAAGCGACCTGCTGCTTCAAACCTTCGACTTCCAGCAGGGCTTCGATACGGAACGTCAGTCGCAGCTGATCGTCATCACGTGGCAGAGAGATCACACGAACATTGCGCAGACGCGGTTCATAGGCTTCGATGAAATGTTCGATGGCCCGGCGCGCCTGACTCAGGGAGTCGTGCAGGCTCAAGCGCATGTCATTCAAATCAGGCAAACCGTAATCGGACAGTGTCTGCACACTGCCCAATCGGGTGCTGAGCATCTTGGCCAGATGAGCAGCCACCGACGCCACGACGCACCTCTCGTGGCGTAAGCCGACACGTTTTTGCGCGTCGCCGTTCAGGCGTTCGAACAGGCTGCCATATCCGGTCATGGGTGCTTTTTCGCTCAACCTTTATCCAGCTTGCCAACCAGCGAAAGGGTGAAATCAGCCCCCATGTACTTGAAGTGCGGGCGCACATTCAGGCTGACGCGATACCAGCCCGGCTCGCCCTCCACATCACTGACGAAAACCTGGGCCGCGCGCAGTGGTCGACGCCCACGCACTTCAGCGCTGGGATTTTCCTGGTCGGCCACGTACTGGCGAATCCACTTGTTGAGTTCCAGCTCGAGGTCGGTACGTTCTTTCCAGGAACCGAGTTGTTCGCGCTGCAGCACTTTCAGGTAGTGAGCCAGTCGGTTGACGATCATCATGTACGGCAGTTGCGTACCGAGCTTGTAGTTCAGCTCCGCCGTCCGGCCCTCGGCACTGATGCCAAACAGCTTCGGTTTTTGTACCGAATTGGCAGAGAAGAATGCAGCGTTGTCGCTGCCTTTGCGCATCGTCAGGGAGATGAAGCCTTCGTCCGCCAATTCGTATTCGCGACGGTCGGACACCAGAACCTCGGTCGGAATCTTGGTTTCGATTTCACCCATACTTTCGAAGTGATGTAACGGCAGGTCTTCTACCGCACCGCCACTCTGCGGACCGATGATGTTCGGGCACCAACGAAATCTGGCGAAGCTGTCGGTCAGCCGGGTGCCAAATGCGTAGGCGGTGTTGCCCCACAGGTAGTGCTCGTGATTGTTGGCGACTGTTTCTTTGTATACGAACGACTTGATCGGATTTTCTTCCGGGTCATACGGGCTGCGCAGCAGAAAGCGCGGCACGGTCAGGGCGACGTAGCGGGCATCTTCTGATTGACGAAAGCTCTGCCATTTAGCGAATTGCGGGCCGTCGAAGTGATCCTTCAGGTCCTTCATGTCCGGCAGGCCGGTGAAGCTTTCCAGACCGAAGAAATTCGGGCCGGCAGCGGCAATAAACGGTGCATGTGACATGCAGGCAACGCTGGACACGTACTGCATAAGCTTCACGTCGGGCGAGCTTGGGGACATGAAGTAGTTGGCGATGATTGCGCCCACCGGGTTTCCGCCAAATTGACCGTACTCGGCCGTATAGATGTGCTTGTACAGGCCAGCCTGCATCACTTCTGGCGAGTCTTCAAAATCGTCCAGCAAGTCTTCTTTCGAGACGTTGAGCATTTCAATCTTGATGTTTTCGCGGAAGTTGGTGCGATCAACCAACAACTTAAGACCCCGCCACGACGACTCCATGGACTGGAAACCCGAGTGATGCAGGATTTCATCCATTTGAAGACTGAGCTTGGCATCGATCTCGGCGATCATGCGGTCGACCATGGCTTTCTTCACTGGCTCGCCGTTGTTTTGCGGCTTGAGCAACTCTTCAATGAATGCCGATACACCACGTTTGGCGATGTTGTACGCGTCGTCGTCCGGCGTCAGCCGGGTCTGGGCAATGATGCTATCGAGAATGCTGTATTCGCTGCTCTCGTTGATGTTCTGCTGCGTTGCACTCGTGCTCATAGTGTTGGCTTCCTTGGCTGATGGAGACTCAGGCGTTCGAGACGTGGGTGTTGAGGCCTAATTCACCCAATACCCGGCTTCTGGATTCGTCATCGGCCAGCACCTCTTCGATGGCTTTGCGAAAGGCTGGCGCATTACCCAGCGGACCTTTCAGGGCGACCAGCGCATTGCGCAGCTCCATCAGTTTTTTCAGCTCTGGCACTTGCTCGACAAGGCTGGCCGGATTGAAGTCCTTCATGGATTTGACGTGAATCTTCACTGCCAGCTCTTCGGTGGCGTTTTCATCCTGCAGGCGATTCGGAACGCCCAACGTCAGCTGTAGCTCCTGCTTGGCCAACACTTCGTCGAACGTCGTCCTGTCGATGCTGATAGGCTTGCGATCTTCGACTTTGCGTTCATCCTTGCGATGGGTGTAGTCGCCGATCACCAGCAATTTCAGCGGCAGTTCAATCTCTTCCTGAGCGCCGCCTATGGCAGGTTTGAAGGTGACGTTGATGCGTTCTTTAGGGGCGACAGAGCCTTCTTTGGCCATGGCTATTTTCCTTATGGTGTTGGCCCAAGGGCCTAATCGAGTACCACTTCAAGGTCGAGGTGGCACAACCTGCGATAAATCTCTTCCTTGCGTTCACGCACCTCATGGTTCTGCGGCAACGACTCGCAGCAGCTATGCAGCAAATGCAGCACTTCCAGGACGAGATCGGGCTCCCAGCCACCGATGCCCGAGTCCTGCAATGTCTGGTCGAGCGTTTCGAGTTGGGTCTTGGCCAGTTCGTATTTCTTGGCCGAGACGCAGAGCCGGGCGAGCGTTAACTGCCAGAAAAACCGCGAGCGACCGCCCTGAGCGCTTTGAAGCCCCTGCTTGAGTTTTTGCACGGCGGCCTTGAGTCCATCCTTTCGCAAGATCGGCAGCGCTTCTTCGAGGGCCGACTCCCACGCAGGCAGGTCTTCAGTAGACTCGATGGGGAGTGGAGCACTGGCGGGTTGCAGATGCGGCATGACATGGCTGGCAATCCACTCGCGAGTGGAGGGATCGGCAAACGGTGCGCCATCCTGGAAGCGCAATTCGATCAGTCCAGGCAGGCGCTCGATCAATTGTGCAAACTGAATCTCCACCTCGCGCATCGCCGACTCGGCGTTCAGACCCTGCAAACATTCCCAGGCCATTCGGTGACCGTCGAACCAGAACGGCGCCTTTGACAGGCTGGCCTCGAGGTCCACCAGAAGATCGGCATACCGCGCCTGATCGTAACGCTCCTGATAAGTTTTGAGTCGATCTGCCGGGAGCCCGCGAAGCGCAGTGATTTGCTCACAATTGCGATCCGGCAACGCGTCGACGGACAACCACAGCAACATGCGATTGAGTCGCAAGGCCCGCAGATCCGTGGCCTTTTGCTTGAGCCACCAGGCGCATAACGGACGGGCATTTTCCTGCTGGGCACGCAGCGCCTTTTGAGCGTCTTTTTCGTTGTCGATGGGCTCGCTGGTGACAAGCAACTGCGCCGCGACTTGTTTGACCTGGGCTACCGCGGTACCGATGACACCGGGCTCCGGTTGATTGTCCGCAGCGCGCTGCACCAGATTTTTCAAACGTCGGGCGATTGGCAGGAGCAAGGGAGCTTCATTCCCCAAATGCTGGGTGCACGCCGTATCGAGACCTTCCAAATGCTCGACCAGTCGGCGGAACAGTGGAAGTTGCTCTTTGAGCGGAATGTGTTCGTTCAACACTTGGTCGAGACGGGGTATCAACCAGCTGATGGCAGCGGAACGGGTGCGAGCCTTGCCCGGGTAAATGTCTGGCCAGTGGTGTTCGCACAGGTGGTGGAGCAAACCAAGCCCGGCCAGCAAACCTTGGTACGACTCGCGCTGATACAGCGCCCACGTCAGCCAGGCACCGACCCGCAAGTCCTTGGACTGGGTACGCAGCAGGTTTTCGCTGTTTTCACGGATTTTCAGCCAGTCGATCTGACCGCTGTCGTGCATGGATTGGGCTTTGCCCAGCTCACTTTCCAACGCCTCATATTCATTCGAGAAACGAACGTCCTCGCCAGCAAAATGCCCATCGATAACCGGGGTTTTGGCGAGTTCAAGATAATAGGCCGATAGCTTGCTGGAGTAAGTCACGAGTACTTACGCCCGGCAGAAAAAAATGTCGTCGGGGTTATATCTGAATTAGTCCGATCTGGATCTTCATTCTTATTTATCATTTACACCACCGCAACTAAGTCAGCCCCCGCTCAGGTGGTGAAACTTACTCTACGATGATTTGAATTGTATGTAGGAAGAGTCGCTTTCTGTCGATTTACATTCAACATAAATCTGCAGGACCCGTATTTATTGGCACTTGGCTACTTGCATAAAAACGATCAAACCTATTGAACTGAGCAACTTTTTGCACATCGACCTACAATTTCGCCACCTAAAATTTTTACATCACAATTCTTATCATCGAACTAGGTTACGTATAACACCAAATGTAACGCGCAAAAAAAATGGGTACCCAATTTTAATTGGCGTACCCATTTTTTATCCCGCTCCCGCGCTACGCAGGACGTCGGTCGGTCTTACGGATTAACGCTGTCTTTCAACGATTTGCCTGGCTTGAATGCAACCGTGTTGCTGGCCTTGATTTTGACGGGCTCACCGGTTTGCGGGTTTTTGCCGGTGCGGGCACCGCGGTGGCGTTGCAGGAAGGTACCGAAGCCCACCAGCGTGACGCTGTCCTTGCGGTGCAGAGCGCCGGTGATTTCTTCGAGAACGGCGTTGAGGACGCGGTTGGCCTGTTCTTTGGTGAGATCTGCTTTTTCCGCGATTGCAGCGGCGAGTTCTGGTTTACGCATTAGTGAAGCCCCTTTGACGGTTTTTTGTTGTTATGTCCGTGCTGTTCTCGTTGGAACAGCGCCCAAAGCGCCGCAGGTGCTCTACTCTGCGGCAGACGGGAGTGAGAATGGCACGCAGCGGGGAGCCGCGCCAGTGTCGGCGCGACGTTTGTGGGGGCAAAAGCGGGGTGATTCCGACAGAACGACCAGTATTTACGCCAGCAGCGCAGGAAGCTCTTTGTTCAGTGCCAGTTTGTCCATCACCGCTGCGCCGGTCAGGGCGTAACCGAGCAGTTTGCCGTCGGCATCGCGGCACAATGCCTTGATGTCCGCGCCCTGCCCTTCCACGGTCCAGACGCCTTCCTGACCGCGTGGTGGAGGGGAAACGACCAAGGGGCAGACCGGCGTTTTAACGGTAATCGGCATCGCGCCGTAGTTCACCACGGTAGGGTTGCCGGCGAGGGTTTGGGCCAGTGCTCGGGCACAGCTCATGAGCGGCATGACGTACAGCAGATTCAATCCGTCGACCTCGGCACAATCACCCAGCGCGTAGATGTTGGCGTGGGATGTCTTCAGGTGACGGTCGACCACGACGCCACGGTTGACCTGCACGCCGGCAGCGGCGGCCAGGTCGATGCGTGGCCGCAAGCCGATGGCCGATACCACGACGTCGCACGCAATGACCTGACCGTCGGACAGATGCGCTTCCAGCCCGTCAGCCACCCGTTGCAAGCGATTGAGCACCGGGCCGAGGTGGAAGCGTGCACCGAGGCTTTCCAGCCCGGCCTGAACCGCTGCGGCGGCTGCCGGATGCAACAGGGTTGGCATGACTTGTTCGCAGGGTGCAACCAGTTGCACCTCGTAGCCGCCGAGCATCAGGTCGTTGGCAAATTCGCAGCCGATCAGCCCGGCGCCGAGCAACAACACGCGGCGTTTGCCGGCCGCTGCTGCGCGAAAGCGCGCGTAGTCTTCCAGATCGTTGATCGGAAACACGCTGTCAGCCGCGTCACCCTCGATGGGCACACGCACGGTTTCGGCACCCCACGCCAAGACCAGATCACGGTAGATCACCGATTCTTCGCCGATCCACAAACGCTTGTGGCCCGGATCGATGCCGCTGATCCGCGTGTGGGTGCGCACTTCGGCCTTCAGTTGCTCGGCCATGGCACCGGGCTCGGCCATGCTCAGGCCGTCAGCGTCTTTATTCTTGCCGAAGCCGGTGGACAGCATCGGCTTGGAGTAGGAGCGGCCATCATCTGCGGTAATCAGCAACAGCGGGGTTTCGCCATCGAGTTTGCGAAACTCTCGAGCCAGGTTGTAACCAGCCAGGCCAGTGCCAACGATCACGACAGGTGCGTTCATTCCTTACTCCTCTGTTTGCTTAGTTGATTTCAATCATTTCGAAATCCATCTTGCCGACGCCGCAGTCCGGGCACAGCCAGTCTTCCGGCACGTCCTGCCACAGGGTGCCCGGCGCAATGCCGTCGTCCGGCCAGCCGTCGGCTTCGTTATAAATCAGGCCGCAGACCACACATTGCCACTTTTTCATTCAGATACTTCCTCAGGATTCAGGCTTTTACCGGCGCGAACGGTCAATGGTTGAAGCGCTGCCGTCCGGCTCAGGGCGTTTTGTACTGATCGAGCCCGGCAGATGCAAGCCTGTTCGACGCAACGCCATGCCGGATCAATCAAAATCGCCGACTGACATGGTAAGCTCGCCGCCTCATTTGCTGCCAATAATGACTCACTGTGCCGCACTCAAAATCCCCCTGCCCGGCCCCGTCCTGGCGCTCTCAAAGCCAACTGACGCCCCTCCCCGACACGTCTACCCTCGACTGGTTGTTCGATGAAGGTTCGCTGACACGACGGTTGATCCGTCTGTCGAATGACGGGTTCAGCGTCTCGCCGCTGTTCGAAGGCTGGCAACCGCTGCGTGACGACGAATGTGTCGCACTGGACCTCGCTGAAGGCAGCGAGGGCTGGGTGCGCGAGGTGTACTTGCGCGGTCACGGCGAAGCCTGGGTATTTGCCCGCAGCGTGGCGGCGCGCAGTGCATTGCAGGGCGACGGGTTGCACATGGACGAACTGGGCAGCCGCTCGTTGGGCGAGCTACTGTTTTGCGATCAAGCGTTCCAGCGCCGCGCCATTGAGGTTTGTCACTATCCAGAACAATGGTTGCCGGCGGCGTGTCGGTCGCCGGAACTGTGGGGCCGTCGCTCGCGTTTCGACCGTGGCGCCCTGAGCGTGCTGGTGGCCGAGATCTTCCTGCCGACTTTATGGACGGCCGCCCGCGCCCATCCGGAGAATTGCTGATGTATCAGAGCCTGCTCAAGTCCCTGAATCGCGTAAACCCGCGGGCGTGGGATTTCATTCAGCTGACCCGCATGGACAAACCGATCGGCATTTATCTGCTGCTCTGGCCGACGCTGTGGGCGCTGTGGATCGCTGGCAAGGGTTCGCCTTCGCTGGCCAACATTGTGATCTTTGTTCTTGGCGTCGTGCTGACTCGTGCCGGCGGTTGCGTGATCAATGACTGGGCAGATCGCAAGGTCGACGGTCATGTGAAACGCACGGAACAGCGGCCCTTGGTCAGCGGCAAGATCAGCTCGAAAGAAGCCTTGGTGTTTTTTGCGTTGCTGATGGGCGTGAGCTTCTTGCTGGTGTTGTGCACCAACGCGGCGACGGTCTGGCTGTCGTTCGGTGGCCTGGCGCTGGCATTCAGTTATCCGTTCATGAAGCGCTACACCTATTACCCGCAAGTGGTGCTGGGTGCGGCGTTTTCCTGGGGAATGCCGATGGCGTTCACCGCCGAAACCGGGGAACTGCCGGCGGCAGCGTGGTTGCTGTGGATCGCCAACCTGCTGTGGACGGTGGGTTACGACACCTACTACGCGATGACTGATCGCGACGACGACCTGAAAATCGGCGTGAAATCCACAGCGATTCTGTTTGGTGAAGCGGATCGGGTGATCATTCTGACGCTGCAGGGTCTGGCGCTGGGTTGCCTGTTGCTGGCCGGGTCGACATTCGAACTCGGAGGCTGGTTTCACCTCGGGTTGCTGGCGGCGGCGGGTTGTTTTGCGTGGGAGTTCTGGTACACCCGTGGCAAAGACCGGATGCGTTGCTTCAAAGCGTTTTTGCACAATCACTGGGCAGGGTTGGCGATTTTCGTGGGGATTGTGCTGGATTACGCGTTGCGTTGATTCGCTTCATGTAGCAGCTGGCGCAGCCTGCGTTGGCTCCATTGTGGCGAGGGGATTCATCCCCGTTGGGTCGCGCAATCTTTACGACTGCTGCGCAGCCGAACGGGGATGAATCCCCTCGCCACAGAGCAGCCGAACGCAGGCTTCGCCAACTGCTACAGGATTACCGTGTTGCTGGATTACATTTTCGGTCCGCTGTTGGTGATGACGTGCCAGACGTCCTTCATTTTGTCGCCCGTCTTGTCACCCGGCGCCTTGTCCTTCATGAAGTAGTACAGCGGTTTGCCCTTGTAGGCCCACTGCATCGTGCCGTCGTCACGCTTGACGATTGTCCAGTCACCTTCAGCCTTGGCATCCGCTTGCGCCTTTAACGGTGGCCAGTTTTCCGCGCACTGACCGGTGCACACAGACTTGCCGCCCGTATCCTTGTCGAAGGTGTACAAGGTCATACCTTTATGGTCGACCATCATGTCGCCTTTCATCATCGCAGGCTCAGCCGCGAAGGCCATTGATGGCAAAGCCAGGGCGGCTGCCAGCATCAGGGCTTTAAGGGATAGCGTGTACTGAGTCATGGAAACCTTCTTTTTTGGTTGTCAGGGTTCGGACTTAGAGCTTAGTTCAGGTTCATGACAATCGCAGGGCGACTAAAATACTGTCACACGACTGCAATAATTCCGTTATCTAATGCGGCGCAAGACAGTTAAATGACAAGAGGATTAAAGGCATGGTTGGCAGGAGCATTCTGATCGTCGACGACGAAGCGCCCATTCGCGAAATGATCGCCGTTGCGTTGGAAATGGCCGGCTATGACTGCTTGGAGGCTGAGAACTCCCAGCAGGCTCATGCCATTATCGTCGACCGCAAACCGGACCTGATCCTGCTCGACTGGATGTTGCCCGGTACGTCCGGCATCGAACTGGCCCGCCGCCTCAAGCGCGATGAGCTGACCGGGGACATCCCGATCATCATGCTCACGGCCAAGGGCGAGGAAGACAACAAGATCCAGGGTCTTGAAGTCGGCGCTGATGACTACATCACCAAACCCTTCTCTCCCCGCGAGCTGGTGGCGCGCCTCAAGGCCGTGCTGCGGCGTGCAGGGCCGACGGACGGCGAATCACCGATCGAAGTCGGCGGACTGCTGCTGGACCCGATCAGCCACCGTGTCACCATCGACGGCAAACCTGCCGAAATGGGCCCGACCGAATACCGCTTGCTGCAATTTTTCATGACCCACCAGGAGCGCGCCTACACCCGTGGCCAACTACTGGATCAGGTGTGGGGAGGCAATGTGTATGTCGAAGAGCGCACGGTCGATGTGCACATCCGTCGTCTGCGCAAAGCCTTGGGTGATGCTTACGAAAATCTGGTACAAACCGTGCGCGGCACCGGCTACCGGTTCTCTACCAAGGCCTGACCCGGACTTTTCCCGCCCGACAAGCTGACAAGGACGCGCTTCAAGTGAACCAAAACTGGCATGGCACCCTGATTCGCCACATGCTGCTACTGGTCACCGCCTGCCTGGTGATTGGCCTGATTACCGGCTATTACGGCTGGAGTCTCGCCGCAGGCCTGGGCCTTTACCTGGCCTGGACGCTCAAGCAATTGCTGCGTCTGCACGAGTGGTTGCGCCTGCACAAACCCGATGAGGCACCGCCGGACGGCTATGGTTTGTGGGGTGAAGTCTTCGACAGCATCTACCACCTGCAACGCCGCGACCAACGTGTTCGTGGACGTCTGCAGGCAGTAATCGACCGGGTTCAGGAGTCTACCGCTGCCCTTAAAGATGCCGTGATCATGCTCGACACCGACGGCAACCTCGAATGGTGGAACCGCGCGGCGGAAACCCTGCTAGGTCTCAAGACACCCCAGGACAGCGGTCAGCCCGTGACCAACCTGGTGCGCCATCCACGCTTCAAGGAATACTTCGAGCAGGACAGCTACGCCGAGCCGCTGGAGATCCCTTCGCCGATCAATGACCGCCTGCGCATTCAGCTGTATATCACTCGCTACGGCAACAACGAGCATTTGATGCTGGTACGCGACGTGACGCGCATCCATCAGCTGGAACAGATGCGCAAAGACTTTATCGCCAACGTTTCCCACGAGTTGCGCACACCGCTGACGGTGATTTGCGGCTACCTGGAAACCCTGCTCGATAACGTCGAGGAAGTGAACCCGCGCTGGACCCGCGCCTTGCAGCAGATGCAGCAACAAGGCGGACGCATGCAGACGTTGCTCAATGACTTGCTGCTGCTGGCCAAACTGGAGGCCACCGATTACCCCTCGGACAACCAGCCCGTGGCCATCGATGGCTTGCTGCAGTCGATCAAGAGCGACGCGCAGCAACTGTCCGATCAGAAAAATCATCACATCACCCTCGAAGCCGATCCGACGATCCAGCTCAAGGGCAGCGAAGCCGAATTGCGCAGTGCATTTTCCAACCTGGTGTTCAACGCGGTGAAATACACCCCGGCCGAGGGCAAAATCCGCATCCGCTGGTGGGGTGATGAACAAGGTGCGCACCTGAGCGTGCAGGACTCCGGCATGGGCATCGACAGCAAGCACCTGCCGCGCCTGACCGAACGCTTCTACCGGGTCGACTCCAGCCGCAACTCCAACACCGGCGGCACCGGCCTCGGGCTGGCCATCGTCAAACACGTGCTATTGCGCCACCGCGCACGGATGGAAATCAGCAGCGTACCGGGCCACGGCAGCACGTTCACCTGCCATTTTGCGCCCGCCCAAGTCACCAAAAACCTGGCCATCAGCACCACTGACTGATACCGACCAGCACGCGCCACTATGCAATTAACCAGTCAGCCGCTACATTGGCTGACTTGTGCCTGCGCTTCAGGTACACATTTTTCCTTTCTTTCGAATACACGGAACCCGCAAAACTCCATCATGGACCCATCCCCTGGCTTGACCCTCGCGACACTCTTCGCCGATTTCGGCATGATTCTTTTTGCTCTGATCCTGGTTTTGCTCAACGGCTTTTTCGTTGCGGCGGAATTCGCCATGGTCAAATTGCGCTCGACCCGGGTTGAAGCCATCGCCGAGAAGAACGGCTGGCGCGGGCACATCCTGCGCACCGTTCACAGTCAGCTCGATGCGTACCTTTCGGCGTGCCAGCTGGGTATCACCCTCGCCTCCCTCGGCCTTGGCTGGGTCGGTGAGCCGGCGTTCGCGCACATCCTCGAACCGATGCTGGAAGCCGTCGGCGTGCAGTCGGCCGAAGTGATCAAGGGCGTGTCGTTCTTCGCTGCCTTCTTCGTCATTTCGTACCTGCACATCGTGGTTGGCGAGCTGGCTCCGAAATCCTGGGCCATCCGCAAACCCGAGCTGCTGTCGCTGTGGACCGCCGTGCCGCTGTACCTGTTCTACTGGGCCATGTACCCGGCCATCTACCTGCTCAACGCCAGTGCCAATACGATCCTGCGGATCGCTGGCCAGGGTGAACCCGGCCCGCATCACGAGCACCATTACAGCCGTGAAGAACTGAAGTTGATCCTGCACTCAAGCCGTGGTCAGGACCCTAGTGACCAAGGCATGCGTGTATTGGCCTCGGCCGTGGAAATGGGCGAGCTGGAAGTGGTCGATTGGGCCAACTCCCGGGAAGACTTGGTGACGCTGGAGTTCAACGCGCCACTGAAGGAAATCCTGGCGATGTTCCGTCGTCACAAGTTCAGCCGTTATCCGGTGTACGACAGCGATCGCCAGGAGTTTGTCGGCCTGCTGCACATCAAGGACCTGCTGCTGGAACTCGCGGCGCTGGACCATATTCCCGAATCGTTCAACCTGGCCGAACTGACCCGTCCGCTGGAGCGCGTTTCCCGTCATATGCCGCTCTCGCAACTGTTGGAGCAGTTCCGCAAAGGCGGTTCGCACTTTGCACTGGTTGAAGAAGCCGACGGCAACATCATCGGTTACCTGACCATGGAAGACGTGCTGGAAGTGCTGGTCGGTGATATCCAGGACGAACACCGCAAGGCTGAGCGCGGGATTCTCGCGTATCAACCGGGCAAGCTGCTGGTGCGTGGTGACACGCCTCTGTTCAAGGTCGAACGGCTGCTGGGTATCGATCTGGACCACGTTGAGGCCGAGACCCTCGCCGGGCTGGTCTACGACAGCCTGAAGCGGGTGCCGGAAGAGGAAGAAGTGCTGGAAGTCGAAGGACTGCGGATCATCATCAAGAAGATGAAAGGGCCGAAGATTGTTCTGGCCAAGGTGTTGATGCTGGATTGATGCGGGCTTGCTGGGCTTGCTGGGCTTGCTGGGCCTGCTAGTCCTGCTAGTCCTGCTGGGCCTGCTGGGCTTTTGTGGTGAGGGGATTTATCCCCGTTGGGTCGCGAAGCGGCCCCTTCGTATTTAGACGCACTGGGACGGCTGCGCCGTCCAACGGGGATAAATCCCCTCGCCACAGATAAATCCCCTCGCCACAGAGGAATCATCTCATCACAGATGAATCCCCTTACCGCAATAGACTTCTGCCACTTTCACTGTTTGCCCAACGCAAAGTTGGGCAACCCCCCTACCGGCTGACTGAACTGGTACGGAATCGACACCAGCCCCAGTCCGGTATTGCGCTGCACCACGAAATGCAGGTGCGGCCCGCTGCTGTTGCCGGTATTGCCTGACAACGCCAGCGCGCTGCCAACCGCCACACGCTGGCCCTCCCGAACGCTCACCGAGCCCTGCATAAGGTGCAAGTACACGCCCATCGTCCCGTCATCGTGCAGCACGCGCACAAAATTGCCGGAAGGATCGGTGCCACGGCCGGTCTGCCTGTTCTCGGTTTTCACCACTACTCCGCCCCTGGCCGCAATGATCGGTGTGCCCTCAGGCATGGCGATGTCGATGGCGTAACGGTTCTTCGGGCCGAAATGGCTGTATTGGCCATTGGCACCCTGACTCAGGCGAAACGGGCCACCACGCCACGGCAACGGGTATCGGTAGGCCATGGCAGCGCCTGAGGGATCGCCCAGGGAGTATTCGAATTTCGGGGTATACGCCAGCGGCCTTCCTGCCCGAGTGGCCGTCAGCAGCGCCAGGCGAATGTTGCTGCGTGCCGGCATCACCCGGCGAATCGGTCGGCTTGGCGCGCCGCTGACGTTTTTCAGGCCAGCGAAACTCAGCTCGATCTCCACCGGGGCATAGAGGTCATTGCGCACGAAGACGCTGTCGGCGCCCTTCTGCTTCTTGATGTCCAGGTACACCTGTCCCCCAAGGTTCTCGACCATGCGATCGCGGAAAACGAAGACTTGTGAGCCCTTCGTGGGGCGGTCGCTGTAGGAGACCACGCCGTTCGCGTCTTTGGATTTGTAGATCGTCATGGCCACAGCCGAGGTGGAGGCCATGAAAAGACCACAGAGAAAAATCAGGCGCGCGAGCATAGGCAAGGGTTCTATCGAGGAAGGCCTGGGGAGGAGCCTAGCAGCTGCAATGGACCCGTGGAGGTGGCAGATGTTTCAAGTTCGGCCGTTAAGGGGATGTGCGGCTGTTTTGATGGCCTCATCGCGAGCAGGCTCACTCCTAAAACTGATCGTTGGTGTGACAAGGACCGAGTATGGGAGCGAGCCTGCTCGCGCAATAGCTCATGAGGCGACGAGCGACTTACGCACCCGGAATGAAATGCTTCTGCACCGTACCCCGAGCAATCAATCGGGAAATGTAGTCGAGCTTCTGCGCGTCCTGATCCACAAAGCGGAAGGTCAGCTGCAACCATTCGCTGTCAGGCTTGGGCTCGTAGGCGACGATGGCGTGCAGGTAGCCGTTCAGGCGGGCGACTTCGGCATTGTCACCCTGCTCCAGGTCGAGCACGGCGCTGTCGAGCACTTGCGGCAACGCATCGGTACGCTTCACTACCAGTAGCGCTTCCTTGAGGCTCAAGGCCTTGATCACGCATTGCTGAGTACCACTCGACAGACGCAACTGGCCTTGGCCTTGACCGGACGTGATGGCTGCCCCGGCGCTGACCTTGACTGGCGGAGTGTTCAGCAGACCACGTGACGGTGCCGGCGCGGGCGAGGTAGTGACCACGGTGGCCTGGCCGCCGGTCAAGGCGTTCAGGGAGTCGTTACCGAAGGCGGAGTTCACTTTCACCGGAGCGCTGTTCATCAGCGCGTCGAGCTTGCCGACCTTGTTCAACGCCTGCTTGACCTTGGTCAGCAGTTGCTCGTTGTTGAATGGCTTGCTGACGTAGCCGGAAACACCGGCCTGGATCGCCTGGATGACGTTCTCTTTGTCGCCGCGACTGGTCACCATGACAAAGGGCATGGTCTTGAGATTGTCCTGCTCGCGGCACCAGGTCAGCAGTTCCAGACCGGACATTTCCGGCATTTCCCAGTCACACAGCACCAGGTCAAACACTTCTTTTGTCAGCAAGGTCTGCGCTTTCTTGCCGTTGATCGCATCTTCGATCCGAATGCCCGGAAAATAGTTACGCAGGCACTTTCTCACCAGGTCACGAATGAATGACGCATCGTCCACGACCAACACACTGACCTTACTCATCCATCACCCCTTCAAAACCCCGGCAAGCGTAGCGCATTGCTGATGGCATATTGCCAAAACCCTCAGTCACGCCGGGACTTTTCGTTCACGGGTGCTGTTGTCGAATGCATGGGCCACAAACAAAAACGCCCGACCAAAAGGCCGGGCGTTTCTCTTGGGCAAACTTACTTATCGTCAACTTTGCCCGGAACATTAGCGGTTTCAGCACTTGTGCCTTCAACTTCTTCCTTCATGCGCTTCAGGCCCAGGTGCCGCACGTCGGTCCCGCGAACCAGGTAAATCACCAGCTCGGAAATGTTGCGCGCGTGATCGCCAATCCGCTCCAGCGAACGCAGTACCCAGATAATGCTCAAGACGCGCGAGATAGAGCGCGGGTCTTCCATCATGTAGGTCGCCAGTTCACGCAGCGCGGTCTTGTATTCGCGGTCGATGATCTTGTCGTACTGGGCCACCGATAACGCCAGATCGGCGTCGAAACGGGCAAAAGCGTCCAGGGCATCGCGAACCATGTTGCGCACCTGGTCGCCGATATGACGAACTTCGACGTATCCGCGTGGCGCTTCGCCTTCTTCGCACAGCTGAATCGCGCGACGGGCGATTTTGGTCGCCTCGTCGCCGATGCGCTCCAGGTCGATCACCGATTTGGAGATGCTGATGATCAACCGCAAGTCGGAGGCCGCCGGCTGACGACGGGCCAGAATGCGCAGGCATTCTTCGTCGATATTGCGTTCCATCTGGTTGATCTGGTCGTCGATCTCGCGAACCTGCTGGGCCAGGCCGGAGTCGGCCTCGATCAGCGCGGTGACCGCGTCGTTGACCTGCTTTTCCACCAGGCCGCCCATGGCCAGAAGGTGGCTGCGCACTTCCTCGAGTTCGGCGTTGAACTGGGCGGAAATGTGATGGGTAAGGCCTTCTTTACTAATCATGTTGGCGTCCTTGGAGCGTCCGGTAAGGTGCGGTGGACCGCAGCGTCAGTTAAGTGAGCAAACCACCACCTGCTAGCCGTAACGACCGGTGATGTAATCTTCGGTCTGCTTCTTCGCCGGATTGGTGAACAACGTATCGGTGTCGCCGAATTCCACCAATTTGCCCATGTACATGAACGCCGTGTAATCGGAAACCCGCGCGGCTTGCTGCATGTTGTGGGTCACGATGACGATGGTGAATTTCGATTTCAGTTCGTAGATCAGCTCTTCAACTTTCAGTGTGGAGATCGGGTCGAGTGCCGAGCACGGTTCATCGAGCAGCAACACTTCCGGCTCTACGGCGATGGTACGGGCGATCACCAGACGTTGCTGCTGGCCACCGGACAGGCCGAGTGCCGACTCGTGCAGGCGGTCTTTGACCTCGTCCCACAGCGCCGCGCCTTTCAAGGCCCACTCAACGGCTTCGTCGAGTACACGTTTTTTGTTGATGCCCTGGATGCGCAGGCCGTAAACCACGTTTTCGTAGATGGTTTTCGGGAAAGGGTTAGGCTTCTGGAACACCATCCCGACACGACGACGCAGCTCGGCCACGTCTTCGCCCTTGCGGTAGATGTTGTTGCCATAGAGGTTGATCGCGCCTTCCACTCGGCAGCCATCGACCAGGTCGTTCATGCGGTTGAACGTGCGCAGCAGCGTGGACTTGCCGCAGCCGGACGGGCCGATGAAAGCGGTCACGCGCTGCTTCGGAATGTTCATGCTGACGTCGAACAGCGCTTGTTTGTCGCCGTAAAAAAGGCTCAGGCCCGGGACTTCGATGGCCACAGTTTCCTGCTCGAGGCTGAGGCTCTGTTTGTCGCGGCCCAAGGCAGACATGTTGATGCCGTGGGTATGTGTTTCGTGCTGCATGGGAGGCTCCCTGTGCTAACAAATTCGGTTCGTTGATCCGCCGACGGAGCCAGCGGGTTACTCAAATTCTTTGCCTGTCGCGGTCACTGTGGGAGCTGGCTTGCCAGCGATGCAGGCGACTTGGTACGCCATCAACACCGCGGTGATGCCATCGCTGGCAAGCCCGCTCCCACAGGACTTGTATTAGCTGTCGAGCGCTTTGTACTTCTCGCGCAGGTGGTTACGGATGTAAACGGCCGACAGGTTCAATGTGGCGATCACCAGTACCAACAGCAGCGCCGTGGCGTACACCAGCGGTCGCGCCGCTTCAACGTTCGGGCTCTGGAAGCCGACGTCATAAATATGGAAGCCCAGGTGCATGATCTTCTGGTCAAGGTGAAGGTACGGGTAGTTGCCGTCCAGTGGCAGCGACGGTGCCAGTTTCACCACACCGACCAGCATCAGCGGCGCCACTTCACCGGCGGCGCGAGCCACGGCCAGGATCATGCCGGTCATCATCGCCGGGCTGGCCATCGGCAGCACGATCTTCCACAAGGTTTCGGCCTTGGTCGCACCGAGGGCCAGCGAGCCTTCGCGCACGGTCCGCGGAATCCGCGCCAGACCTTCTTCAGTGGCCACGATCACTACCGGCACCGCGAGCAGCGCCAGGGTCAACGAAGCCCAGAGCAGGCCCGGCGTACCAAAGGTCGGCGCAGGCAACGCTTCGGGGAAGAACAACCGGTCAACCGAACCGCCCAGTACATAGACGAAGAAACCCAGACCGAACACGCCGTAAACAATCGCAGGCACACCGGCCAGGTTGTTCACCGCGATGCGGATAATCCGGGTCAAGGCGTTCTGCTTCGCGTACTCACGCAGGTAAACCGCCGCCAGTACACCGAATGGCGTCACGATCATCGCCATGATCAGAGTCATCATCACGGTGCCGAAAATTGCCGGGAAGATCCCGCCTTCGGTGTTCGCTTCACGCGGGTCGTCGCTCAGGAACTCCCAGACCTTGCTGAAGTAGAAACCGATCTTGGTGAAAGTCCCCATGGCGTTCGGCTGGTAGGCATGCACCACTTTGCCGATGCCTATTTCGATCTCTTTACCGTTGGCGTCGCGGGCCGTCAGGCTGTCGCGATTGAATTGGGCATGCAGATCAGCCAGACGCGCTTCAATGTCCTGATAACGGGCGTTCAGTTCTGCGCGCTCGCCATCCATGTCAGCTTGCGCTGTGGCATCGAGGGTGCCTGCCAGTTCAAGTTTGCGACCATGCAGACGGATGCGTTCCAACCCGGCGTTGATTGCACCAATGTCGGATTTTTCCAGGGTCTTGAGCTCGGCAGCCAGCTTGTTGACGCGCTCCACGCGCGCCTGCAATTCAGGCCACGCCGCTTCGCCTTCGGCGATGACCTTGCCATCCTGTTTAACGTTGACCAGATAGCCGTAGAAGTTGCCCCACTCGCGACGCTCGATCGCCATCAACTCGGGTGGCGTCTTCTGGTTAGTCAGCCACTCACCTACGATCCAGGTGAAGTCGCTGCCGTTAAGGTCACGGTTGCCGACCTTGATCAGCTCACGGGTCATGAACTCCGGGCCCTGATCGGGCACCGGCAGGCCAGCACTTTTGAGGCGCTCGCGAGGCACTTCTTCTTTCTGCACCACTTCGCCAATGACCAGGTGATTAGCCTGGCCCGGCACGTCGTAGCTGGCGTGGATCAGGTCCGCCGGCCAGAAATGGCCCAGACCACGCACGGCAATCACTGCCAGCAAGCCAATGGTCATGATGACGGCGATGGACACCGCGCCACCGCTGATCCAGACGCCTGGGGCGCCGCTCTTGAACCATCCGTTCAGGGAGTTCTGTTTCACAGACTTCTACCTTTCTTAAAGCGACGAGTATTTCTTGCGCAGACGCTGACGAATCAGTTCCGCGAGGGTGTTCATGACGAAGGTGAACAACAGCAGCACCAAGGCCGAGAGGAACAGCACGCGGTAGTGGCTGCCGCCGACTTCCGATTCGGGCATTTCCACCGCTACGTTGGCGGCCAGGGTGCGCAGACCTTCGAACAGGTTCATTTCCATGACCGGGGTGTTACCAGTGGCCATCAGCACGATCATCGTTTCACCGACCGCACGCCCCATGCCGATCATCAGTGCCGAGAAAATGCCCGGGCTGGCGGTGAGGATCACCACGCGAGTCATGGTCTGCCAAGGCGTGGCGCCGAGGGCCAGGGAACCCAGGGTCAAACCGCGTGGCACGCTGAACACGGCGTCTTCGGCAATGGAGTAGATGTTCGGGATCACCGCGAAACCCATCGCCAGGCCAACTACCAGTGCGTTGCGCTGGTCGTAGGTGATGCCCAGGTCGTGGGAGATCCACATGCGCATATCGCCGCCGAAGAACCAGTTTTCCATGTACGGGCTCATGTACAACGACAACCAGCCCAGCAACAGGATCACCGGGATCAGGATCGCGCTTTCCCAGCCATCCGGCACTTTCAGGCGCACGGATTCAGGCAAGCGGCTGAAGGCGAAACCGGCCACCAGAATGCCGATCGGCAACAGCATCAGCAGGCTGAAAATGCCGGGCAGGTGTCCTTCCACATACGGCGCGAGGAACAGGCCCGCGAAGAAACCGAGGATCACCGTCGGCATCGCTTCCATCAGTTCGATCACCGGCTTGACCTTGCGGCGCAGGCTCGGGGCCATGAAATAGGCGGTGTAGATGGCCGCCGCAACAGCCAGCGGCGCAGCCAGCAGCATGGCGTAGAACGCAGCTTTCAAGGTGCCGAACGTCAGCGGGGACAGGCTCAGCTTGGGTTCGAAATCGGTGTTGGCTGCGGTCGATTGCCAGACGTATTTAGGCTCGTCGTAGTTCTCGTACCAGACTTTGCTCCACAACGCGCTCCACGACACTTCCGGGTGCGGGTTGTCGAGCAACAGAGGTTGCAGCTTGCCGCCGGCTTCCACGATGACGCGGTTGGCCCGTGGTGACAGACCGAAAATGCCTTGGCCTTCGACCACCTGATCCACCAGCAAGGTGCGGTGGGCGGTGCTGTGGAAGACGCCAAGCTTGCCGGAAGCATCAAGCGCAATAAAACCTTTGCGACGCTCTTCGGCAGTGATTTCAACGATCGGCGTGGTGCCCATCTGGAAGGTACGAATCTGCTTCAGACGCTGCTCGCCATCCGGATCGCGGGCCATGAACCACTGGGCCAGACCACCCTTGGAGTCGCCGAGGATCAGCGAGATACCGCCAACCAGTTGCGTACTGGCAGTGATTTGCGCTTCACCATCTTCAAGCAGTTTGTAGCGACCATTGAGGCTCTTGTCGCGCAGGCTGAACACGTCGGCCTGAGCGCGACCGTTGATCACGTACAGCCACTGTTGGCGCGGGTCGACGAAGATGTTTTTTACCGTCTCGGTCATCTGCGGCAGGTCGATACGCTTCTGCTCGTTGGTGACTTCGCCGGTCATCATGTTTTCTTCGCTGGTCAGCGACAGAACGTTGAGCTGAGAACCGGTGGAGCCGACCAGCATCAGGGTCGAGTCCGTAGCGTTGAGGCTGACGTGCTCCAGCGCCCCGCCCGCTTCGTTGAGTGCGATCGGCGTTTCGCCATACGGGTATTCGATGGCTGGCGAGATAGTCTTCTTGCCGTCCGGGTACGACACTTTATACGTGTGGCGGAATACCAGGGCCTGGCCATTGGAAAAGCCTACCGCGACCAGGGGGGAACCCGGCTGATCTTCGCCAATGGAGGTGACCTGGCTACCCGCTGGAACCGGCAAATCGACGCGCTTGAGCTCTGCGCCACTGTCGATATCAAAGAACAGCGCCTGCCCCTTGTCGGAAACCCGCATGGCGACCTGATTCTGTTCTTCCAGGGAGATCATCAACGGCTTGCCGGCATCTTGCATCCAGGCAGGCGTGATCGAGTCCTTGACGTCCAGGTCGGCTCCCTGGAACAGCGGGGCAACAACGTAGGCGAGAAAGAAGAAAATCAGCGTGATCGCGCCGAGAACGGCGAGGCCGCCAACGAGGACGTACCAACGCGTCAAACGGTCTTTAAGCGCGCGAATACGGCGCTTGCGCTGCAGCTCAGGCGTATTGAAATCAATTCGCTTGGGGGGATTTGTAGTCATTGTGGAATTGGCCAGATCATTCATTCGCACACCCTAGCGATCCTGTATGACAGAAAGATGACAGTGCAGTGACGCGACAAATCCGCCACCAGCAGGGAGCTGGTAGAGGATCGAAAAATTGGGGGCCGGCGTCGGCCGGCATTTGTAGGAGCTGTCGAGGGAACCGAGGCTGCGATCTTTTGATCTTGCAGTTGAAAGCCAGATCAAAAAATCGCAGCCTCGGTTCCCTCGTCAGCTCCTACACAGGTCCGGGGCGTACCCCGGGCCTAGGGTTTTACTTTTTTGCGACTTCAGCGCCGCCTTCTTGCAGACCCAGGTCAGCCAGAGCTTTAGCAGCTACTTTGGCTGGCAGTGGGATGTAACCGTCTTTCACTACCACTTCCTGGCCCTGTTTCGACAGAACCAGCTTCACGAACTCGGCTTCCAGCGGAGCCAGAGGCTTGTTCGGGGCTTTGTTGACGTAAACGTAGAGGAAGCGGGACAGCGGGTACTTGCCGTTCAGGGCGTTTTCTTCGGTGTCTTCGATGAAGTCAGTGCTGCCTTTCTTGGCCAGTGCAACAGTCTTCACGCTAGCGGTTTTGTAGCCGATGCCCGAGTAACCGATGCCGTTCAGCGAGGAGCTGATCGACTGCACGACCGAAGCCGAGCCAGGCTGTTCGTTGACGTTTGGCTTGAAGTCGCCTTTGCACAGGGCTTCTTCCTTGAAGTAGCCGTACGTGCCCGATACCGAGTTACGACCGAACAGTTGAACCGGCTTGTTGGCCAGGTCGCCCGTCACACCCAGATCGCCCCAGGTTTTCACGTCGGCTTTAGCGCCGCACAGACGAGTCGAGGAGAAAATCGCGTCGACCTGCTCCATGGTCATGTGCTGGATCGGGTTGTCCTTGTGCACGAACACCGCCAAGGCGTCCACAGCAACTGGAATGGCAGTTGGCTTGTAGCCGTATTTGGTTTCGAAGGCCTGCAGCTCGTTGTCCTTCATCTTGCGGCTCATCGGGCCCAGGTTAGCGGTGCCTTCGGTCAGCGCAGGTGGCGCGGTAGACGAGCCAGCGGCCTGAATCTGGATGTTTACGTTCGGGTATTCTTTTTTGTAGTTCTCAGCCCAGAGGGTCATGAGGTTGGCCAGGGTATCGGAGCCGACGCTGGACAGGTTGCCCGACACACCAGTGGTCTTGGTGTAGCTCGGGATAGCAGGGTCAACAGCGGCAACCGCGTTGGCAGTCGCAACGCCAGCAGCGACAAAAGTCATTGCCGCCATCAAACGCTTCAGTTTCATGCCTTACTCCTAGCAGATAGGGTGTGTTAAGTCGGGGCCAAGTATCGGCAGGTCGTATGAACACTCTATGGCTGAAATATGACAATTGGATGAAAGGCCATCATTCGAGGTTTTATCGGAATTCATGCGCCTTGATCGCCAGCAGGCCGGCTCCCACATTGGAATACGTTTCAATGTAGGAGCCAGCCTGCTGGCGATAGGGCGGGTACAGCTACAGACAGTTTCGGGGCTCAGCGCCCCTTCTTCCAAAGATACCCACCGACCAAAATCCCGACGCCACAAATAATCGCGACGTAATAGGCGGGCCCCATCGGGCTTTCCTTGAGCAGCAACGTCACCACCATCGGCGTCAAACCACCGAAAATGGCGTAGGCCAGGTTGTAGGAGAACGACAGTCCGCTGAAGCGCACCACCGCCGGAAAGGCTTTGACCATCACGTACGGCACGGCGCCGATGGTGCCCACCAGCAGACCGGTCAAGGCATACATCGGGAACAGCCAGTCAGGGTGATTGAACAGGCTGTGATAGAAAGTCCACGAGCTGATCAGTAGCGCAGCGCTGCCAAACACAAACACCCGTCCCGCGCCAAAGCGGTCAGCCAGCGCACCTGAAGCGACACAACCCAGGCTCAGGAACACGATCGCCACACTGTTGGCCTGCAACGCGGTGGTTGGCGCGAAGTGGTAGACGGTCTGCAGCACTGTAGGGGTCATCAGGATGACCACGATGATGCCGGCAGACAGCAACCAGGTCAGCAGCATGGAGATCAGGATCGCCCCGCGATGGTCACGCAATACAGCCTTGAGCGGCACTTCTTCGGCCAGGGCTTTGCGCAGTTGCAGCTCGGCGAACACCGGGGTCTCGTGCAACCAACGGCGCAGGTAAACCGAGAAAAGGCCGAATACACCGCCCAGCAGGAACGGGATCCGCCAGGCGTAGTCGGCGACTTCCACCGGGGTATAGATGCTGTTGATGGCCGTGGCGACCAACGAGCCCAGCAGGATACCCGCCGTCAGCCCACTGGTCAGCGTGCCGCAGGCATAGCCGATATGTCGTTGCGGCACGTGTTCGGAAACGAAGACCCATGCGCCCGGCACTTCACCGCCAATCGCAGCGCCTTGAATAACCCGCATCAGCAGCAACAGGATCGGCGCCCACATGCCAATCTGTGCGTAAGTCGGCAACAAGCCCATGATCAGGGTCGGTACGGCCATCATGAAGATACTGAGGGTGAACATCTTCTTGCGACCCAGCAGGTCGCCGAAGTGCGCCATCACAATGCCGCCCAACGGACGCGCCAGGTAGCCCGCGGCAAAGATGCCGAAGGTTTGCATCAGGCGCAGCCACTCGGGCATGTCCGGGGGAAAAAACAGCTTGCCCACCACCGTGGCGAAGAACACGAAAATGATGAAGTCGTAGAACTCCAGCGCACCGCCCAGAGCGGACAGCGATAACGTCTTGTAGTCGTTGCGGGTCAGCGGACGTGCGGATTGTGTGGGCTGCGCGATATTCGAAGGCGCTGTGGTCATGGCAAGGGCTTCTCTTATAGTCGGATCTGCAACCCCAACAACGCTGGCGAGGGCTTGGGCAGGTTCGGCACGATAACAAATTGTTCGAAAAAGCACATAGATGTGCATATTTGACGGTCAAAATGAGAACCGGACGGTCGTCTCGGAGTCTACCGACCGATATACTCGCAATCTTGCAATGGCTGGAAAGGGTTGCTGTGCGAAAACGCCTGCCGGGGTTCATAGGCGATTTCGCAGAGTTTCCCTTTAGGCGCCTTACGAAAAACGTGACGAACGTAGTATGTTCGGGGCTGAATCGTTTTTTCTGAGACGGCTATTCACCTGAAGTACCAATGAAGAGTCACGGGTCAGAGGCACCCCCGGCATGATAGAGCTCGAACAAGAAGATCCAATCCCGCAAGGCGACCTGGCCTTGCAAATCACCGCACTCCCACGCGAAACCAACGGCTTTGGCGATATTTTCGGCGGCTGGCTGGTGGCGCAGATGGATTTGGCTGGCACCGCAATGGCCAGCAAGGTTGCCGGTGGCCGCGTGGCGACTGTTGCAATCGACCGCATGGCGTTTCTGGTGCCGGTGGCCGTGGGCGCTCAGCTCTCCTTCTATACCCAGGCCCTGGAAATCGGCCGCAGCTCGATTCAGATGATGGTCGAAGTCTGGAGCGACGACCCGCTGTCCAGCGAGTGGCGTAAAGTGACCGAAGCGGTGTTTGTGTTTGTCGCGATCGATGGCAGCGGACGCACGCGTTCGGTTCCGCCAAGAGCCCGCTGACCAATAGCCCCGTTAAACCCGGCGGCTGTTTCGCGGTCCATTGCAGTCATTGTTCCTGATCGAGAGTTGCCCCATGAGCACGCCCAACGTAGAAGCCATGAAACTGGATGAACTGAACTGCTGGCGCATCCGCCACGGTCAGGCGGAATTGCTGGTCGCCCAGCAAGGTGCGCACATCCTCAGTTATCAGGTGGCCGGCCAACCGCCGGTGATCTGGCTCAACGACGAGGCGGTGTTCAAGACCGGCAAGAGCATCCGCGCCGGTGTTCCCGTGTGCTGGCCGTGGTTTGGCAATTTTGCGCGCAATCCTCAGAGCGTTCAGGCGATGCGCGTCAGCAACGAAGAACCCACGGCTCACGGGCTGGTGCGGGCAATGGACTGGGAGTTGGCCGGCATCGAAACCGAGGGCGAAAGCCTGAAGGTCGAATTCCTCCTGCCCTACCCCGAAGGCGGATTGCCAGGCTGGCCGCATCAAGTGGATCTGAAACTGAGCATTCGTCTGGATGATCAGCTGCACATCAACCTGACCAGCCAGAACCAGGGAACCGAAACGGTCACCATCAGCCAGGCGCTGCATAGCTATTTCGCGGTGAGCGACGTACGCAATGTGCACGTCGAAGGGTTGGATGGGTTGAGCTATATCGAGACCCTGGACGACTGGAAAACCGTGACCCAATCCGGTGACCTGCGCTTCAGCGGCGAGACCGATCGTATCTACCTCGACACCCCGGCGCAGCTGAGCATCGTCGACCCGGCTTGGGAACGGCGCATTGAATTGACCAGCGTCGGCTCACGCACTGCCGTGATCTGGAATCCTTGGATCGAGCGCGCTGCGGCGTTCAGCGACATGGCTGACGATGGCTGGCAGCGCATGCTGTGCATTGAAACGGCGAATGTGATGGGTGATGTGGTGGCTTTGGCGCCAGGGGCCAGCCATACACTTGGTGTCAGCATCGCCAGTAAACCGCTGTAACGCCAAAAACACTGCAGGAGTGAGCCTGCTCGCGTTGAGGCCATAACATCCAACATCAATGTTGACTGTTAAACCGCTATCGCGAGCAGGCTCACTCCTACATTTGATCACCTACAAATCCGATTCCTGCACCACCCGCACCTTCGCCGCATCCAGCGCATACGCCGCGTCGGCCAGGTCGTTGTTGACCTTCTCCACCTTCAACGTTCCGGTCACCCACAGCGGCGTGTAGATATCGTCCAGCTTCAAGCCCTTCGGATACCTCACCAGCACCAACTGATTAGGCGGTGGTGGCGGCACGTGAATGCAGGCGCCAGGGTATGGCACGAGGAAGAACAACGTGCTGCGCCCCTTCGCGTCGCTTTCCAAAGGTACCGGGTAACCGCCAATACGGATGTTCTTGTCGTTCATCGACGGCACGGTTTTGGTGGAATACATCACCGCCGGCAACCCTTTGCTCTGCTTCATGCCACCCTTTTGGGTAAAGGTGCCATCGCCTTCGGGGGAGTTGTGATCGATATCGGGCATGGACTCGAGGGCTTTCTGGTCTGACTTGGGCATCAGTTCGAGCCAGTCGGTTTCCGGCAGTTCGCTGCCGTGGGCAAGGCCCGTGCCCAGCAAAAGAAAGGTCAACAGAAGACGGCGCATGAACGTGCTCGGTAAAGGAGGGGATAAATGAATCGCCGAGCATTCTAGCCCTCCCGGCTTGCGCAGCCGAGAGGGCTTTGTCGCCTGGATCAGTTCTTTTTGATCAGGCCGTAGATCACCAGCAACACCACGGCGCCCACGAGCGCACCAATGAAGCCTGCGCCTTCGCCAGCGTGGTAGATACCCAAAGCCTGGCCGCCATAAGTGGCCGCCAACGAACCGCCAATACCGAGCAGGATGGTCATAATCCAGCCCATGCTGTCGTCACCTGGTTTCAGAAACCGGGCCAGCAGGCCGACGATCAAGCCGATAAAGATGGTTCCAATAATTCCCATGACATTTCCCTCTGAGTAAGTGACTAAAGCCTAGTCAGACTTTTGCATACTGCCATGAGAGAACGGCGGTCCTTGAATGGTTCCGCCGCCGTCAGATGAAACTATTCAGCAATGAGCGCCTGGACCTTGATGATCTGCTGCTCCAGCGTGGCTTTGTCGGCGCAGCGCAGGTTGGCGTGACCGACCTTGCGACCCAGCTTGAACGCCTTGCCATAGTGGTGCAGATGGCAATCGGCAATCGCGATCACTTTCTCTACCGGTGGAACGACGCCGATGAAATTGAGCATTGCGCTCTCGCCGACCTTGGCCGTCGAACCCAGCGGCAAACCGGCAACGGCCCGCAAGTGGTTTTCAAACTGGCTGCACTCGGCGCCTTCGGTGGTCCAGTGTCCGGAGTTGTGGACCCGCGGGGCGATTTCATTGGCCTTGAGGCCACCGTCGACTTCAAAGAATTCGAATGCCATCACGCCAACGTAGCCCAGCTGCTTGAGCACGCGGCTGGAGTAGTCTTCAGCCAAGGCTTGCAACGGGTGGTCGGTGCTGGCCACGGACAGCTTCAGGATGCCGCTGTCGTGGGTGTTGTGAACCAGTGGATAGAACTTCGTTTCACCATCGCGAGCACGCACGGCGATCAGGGAGACTTCACCAGTGAACGGTACGAAGCCTTCCAGCAGACAGGCAACGCTGCCCAGCTCGGCAAACGTACCGACCACATCTTCAGGTGTGCGCAGGACTTTCTGACCCTTGCCGTCGTAACCCAAGGTACGGGTTTTCAACACGGCCGGCAGACCGATCGAAGCCACGGCGGCGTCCAGATCGGCTTGCGACTGAATGTCAGCGAACGCCGGGGTTGGAATACCCAGATCCTTGAACATGCTCTTCTCGAACCAGCGATCGCGGGCAATGCGCAGGGCTTCGGCGCTCGGGTAAACCGGAACGAATTGCGACAGGAATGCCACGGTTTCGGCCGGCACGCTTTCGAACTCGAAAGTCACCAGATCGACTTCATCGGCCAGCTGACGCAGGTGGTCCTGATCGCCGTAATCGGCCCGCAGGTGTTCGCCCAACGCGGCGGCACAAGCATCCGGCGCCGGATCAAGGAAAGCGAAGTTCATGCCCAGCGGAGTGCCCGCCAGCGCCAACATGCGACCCAACTGGCCGCCACCGATTACACCGATTTTCATCGTCAACAACCTCAGGCGATGCGTGGGTCTGGATTTTCCAGGACGCTGTCTGTCTGCTCAGCACGGAATGTTTTCAACACCGCATGGAATTGCGGATGCTTGGCGCCCAGGATACTCGCCGACAGCAATGCGGCGTTGATCGCGCCAGCCTTGCCGATGGCCAGGGTGGCAACCGGAATGCCCGCGGGCATCTGCACAATAGAGAGCAGGGAATCGACGCCCGACAGCATCGATGACTGCACCGGCACGCCGAGCACCGGCAGGTGGGTTTTGGCCGCACACATGCCCGGCAAGTGGGCCGCGCCGCCGGCACCGGCGATAATCACCTCGATGCCACGCGCCTCGGCCTCTTCGGCATACTGGAACAGCAGATCCGGGGTGCGGTGGGCAGAGACCACTTTCACCTCGTAAGGAATGCCGAGCTTTTCCAGCATATCGGCGGTGTGGCTAAGGGTGGACCAATCGGACTTGGAGCCCATGATCACGCCAACCAGTGCACTCATCGTCGTGCCTCTTCTCTCTGGGCGCCCGCAGGCGCGTCAAAAACAACAAGCCACGCATAATATGCGTGGCTCAATTGTACGAAAAATGGCCAGTCAAGCCGGCCGAAGGCCGCGCAGTATACCTCAATGGAGCAGATAAACAGCCCCTGTTACGACCATCTGTCATACGGCGCAAAGTGCCAGTTTTACTGACTTTAAGGTCAGCCAAAAAGATCAAAAGATCGCAGCCTTCGGCAGCTCCTGCAGAGATGGGCGCAGGAGCTGCCGAAGGCTGCGATCCTGGCGCCCGGTGAACACAACGCAGTTATGTGCCCTGCGCCGCGCCCCCTTCAAGCTTGCGCCACAGCAACCGCACATTTGCCTTGCGCACCAGTGCACAGCGGTACAAACGAATTTCCAGCGGCACATGCCATTGCGCACCGCCGCAGACCACCAGCTCACCGCGCGCCAGTTCGGCGCGCACGCTGAGTTGCGGAACCCATGCAATGCCCAAGCCTTCCAGCGCCATGCTTTTCAGACTGTCCGCCATGGCCGTTTCATAAATGGTGGTGAAACGCAGCGCGCGCTGGCGCAGCAGCATGTTCACCGAACGACCCAAAAACGCACCGGCGCTGTAAGCCAGCAACGGCACACTCGCCTCGCCTTCGAGATCGAACAGCGGCTTACCGTCGGCATCCGCCGCGCATACCGGCAGCATTTCGGTATGCCCAAGGTGCAGCGACGGGAAAATCTCAGGATCCATTTGCAGCGCAGCATCCGGATCGTAAAACGCCAACATCAAGTCGCAGCCGCCTTCGCGCAGCGCGTGCACCGCGTCGCCAACGTTGGTTGCTACCAGCCGTGTGGCGATGTTCAGGCCTTCGTTTCGCAACTGAGCAATCCAGCGCGGAAAGAAGCCCAGCGCCAGCGAGTGAGCAGCTGCCACTTGCATCACTTCGCCCTGCCCACCCTCCAGATGATGCAGGTGACGCAACACTTCACCGAGTTGTTCGACCACGGTCCGCGCCGTCACCAGAAACAGCTGCCCCGCCGCGGTCAGTTCGATAGGGGTGCGCGAACGGTTGACCAGTTGCAGACCGAGCGCCGTCTCGAGGCTGCGAATGCGGCGACTGAACGCCGGCTGCGTCACAAAGCGTCGCTCCGCAGCCTGGGAGAAGCTGCGCGTCGCGGCCAGGGCGCTGAAGTCCTCAAGCCATTTACTTTCCAGATTCATCACGCCCTCCCGGACACGCACCAAATTAGGTCACACGCTCGCCGCAATCACGGCGTCACACGGGCATTATGCCGAATTTGCATAGGGCAGTGTTTAAAGGCATTGGCCGAAAATTCTCTACAAGCCTAGCATTTGCGGTGTTCCGGCACAGACCGGGTCCATATCGAGATGATTTCTATCATGTCCTCCGCTGCATCTTTCCGCACAGAAAAAGACCTGCTTGGCGTACTCGAAGTACCGGCTCAAGCGTATTACGGCATCCAGACCCTGCGAGCGGTGAACAACTTCCGTCTCTCCGGCGTTCCGATTTCGCACTACCCGAAACTGGTTGTCGGTCTGGCAATGGTCAAACAGGCCGCCGCTGACGCCAACCTTGAGCTGGGTCACCTGAGCGACGCCAAGCACGCAGCCATCAGCGAAGCCTGTGCACGACTGATCCGCGGCGATTTCCACGAAGAGTTCGTGGTGGACATGATTCAAGGCGGCGCTGGCACTTCGACCAACATGAATGCCAACGAAGTCATCGCCAACATCGCGCTGGAGGCCATGGGTCACCAGAAGGGCGAATACCAGTACCTGCACCCGAACAACGACGTGAACATGGCGCAGTCGACCAACGACGCCTATCCGACCGCGATCCGTCTGGGTCTGCTGTTGGGTCACGACGCCCTGCTCGCCAGCCTCGACAGCCTGATCCAGGCGTTCGCTGCCAAAGGTGAAGAATTCAGCCACGTATTGAAGATGGGCCGTACCCAACTGCAAGACGCTGTGCCGATGACCCTGGGCCAGGAATTCCGCGCGTTCGCCACCACCCTGGGTGAAGACCTCGCACGTCTGAAAACACTGGCACCAGAGCTTCTGACCGAAGTGAACCTGGGCGGCACTGCCATCGGTACGGGCATCAACGCCGACCCGCGTTACCAGCACCTGGCCGTTCAGCGCCTGGCACTGATCAGCGGTCAACCGCTGGTTCCAGCGGCCGACCTGATCGAAGCCACGTCGGACATGGGCGCCTTCGTACTGTTCTCCGGCATGCTCAAGCGTACTGCGGTCAAACTGTCGAAGATCTGCAATGACCTGCGCCTGCTGTCCAGCGGTCCACGCACCGGCATCAACGAAATCAACCTGCCAGCGCGTCAGCCAGGCAGCTCGATCATGCCAGGCAAGGTCAACCCGGTTATTCCGGAAGCCGTGAACCAGGTAGCGTTCCAGATCATCGGTAACGATTTGGCGCTGACCATCGCAGCCGAAGGCGGCCAGTTGCAACTGAACGTGATGGAGCCGCTGATCGCGTTCAAGATCTTCGACTCGATCCGCCTGCTGCAACGCGCCATGGACATGCTGCGCGAGCACTGCATCGTCGGCATCACCGCCAACGAAGCGCGCTGCCGCGAACTGGTCGAGCACTCGATCGGCCTGGTGACGGCGCTGAACCCGTACATCGGCTATGAAAACGCCACCCGTATCGCGCGCATCGCTCTCGAAAGCGGCCGCGGCGTGCTGGAACTGGTGCGCGAAGAAGGCTTGCTCGACGACGAAATGCTCGCCGACATCCTGCGTCCGGAAAACATGATCGCTCCGCGTCTGGTGCCTTTGAAGGCCTGACCAAACGCTTTAGTTACTGCTCACCAGGTCGAGGGACTAGACACCTCTCACCTTTTGAGGGCTTGGGGATTTATTCCCCAGGCCCTTTTTTTTATCGAATTCTGTAGAAGCAATACCCCGTTTTATCGCTTGCACCACAACCGTGCAGACGGGCGCCGCACTCATCGGTATAGTGCCGCCCCTCTTCGCGTGAGCGGTCGTCGGTAACGAGGCCATCACCCATGCGAACCCCGAACTAATAACAAACCCGCAATTTGGAACCGGGACGAAACCTTCGCCTCGCCTGTTTTGCCGCGTGCAATCCGGTGTAACGCGATGTTTCCGCTCCGCCCAGCATGTTGCTCCACATAAAAAACAGCGAGGAATACTCCATGCTCGAAGTCATTAACGACTTCCTCTCAGGGAAAGTACTGATCGTGCTCATTGTCGGGCTCGGTAGCTACTTCACGATCCGCTCGCGTTTCGTACAACTGCGTCACTTTTTCCACATGTTCGCGGTGTTCCGCGACAGCCTCAAAAGCAGCGCCGGCCAACTCAGCTCCTTTCAGGCCCTGATGCTCAGCCTGGCGGGTCGCGTCGGTGCAGGCAACATCGCCGGTGTCGGCATCGCCGTTACCTTGGGCGGCCCGGGCGCGGTGTTCTGGATGTGGGTGACCGCGCTGGTCGGCATGTCCAGCAGCTTCTTCGAATGCTCCCTCGGCCAGCTCTACAAGCGCTGCGACGCCGACGGCACCTACCGTGGCGGCCCGTCTTACTACATCCAGCACGGCCTGCAAAAACGCTGGCTGGGCATGATCATGGCGTTCCTGCTGCTGATCACCTTCGGCTTCGCGTTCAACGGCCTGCAATCCCACGCCGTCACTCACTCGCTGAACAACGCCTTCGGCCTCGACACCACTTACACCGGCATCGGTCTGGCCGTGCTGTTGGGCCTGGTGTTCATCGGCGGCATCAAGCGCATCGCCAAGGTCGCGGACCTGTTGGTACCGGTGAAAACCCTGGTGTACATCGGCGTGACCATTTACGTGATCGTGCTGCAATTCGATCAGGTGCCAGGCATGTTGATGACCATCGTCAAAAGCGCTTTCGGTCTCGATCAAGCCTTCGGCGGCCTGATCGGCAGCGCGATTGTGATGGGTGTGAAGCGCGGCGTGTTCGCCAACGAGGCCGGTCTGGGCAGTGCGCCTAACGTGGCCGCCGTGGCGTCCGTCGAGCACCCGGTGGCGCAAGGCGTGGTTCAGGCGTTCAGCGTGTTCCTCGATACCTTCGTGATCTGCACCTGCACCGCGTTGCTGATCCTGCTCTCGGGCTTCTATACCCCTGGATTCGAAGGCGACGGCATTGCCCTGACCCAGAACTCCCTGGCCGCCGTGGTCGGTGACTGGGGCCGCATGTTCATCTCGGTCGCCTTGGCGTTGTTCGTGTTCACCTCGATCCTCTACAACTACTACCTGGGCGAGAGCAACCTGCGCTTTTTGATCGGCGAAAACCGCAAGGCGCTGATCGGCTACCGCGCATTGGTACTGGTGCTGATTTTCTGGGGCGCTATCGAGAACCTCGGCACCGTGTTCGCGTTCGCCGACATCACCATGACCATGCTCGCCTTCGTCAACCTGATCGCGCTGTTCCTGCTGTTCAAGGTCGGTATGCGCATCCTGCGTGATTACGATGACCAGCGTGCTGCCGGCATCAAGACGCCGGTGTTTGATTCGAGCAAGTTCCCGGACCTGGACCTGGACCTGAAAGCCTGGCCAGCGAATCCGCCAGCAGCCGCTGTGAAGGCAGAAGCTGAGCCGCAAGGCGTACCCGCAGCGCAACGCTGATCGGTTAAAGTTCTCAAAACCGTGTGGGAGTGAGGTTGTGTGGCTCACTTCTACAGGGAAGTCATCGTTCTCGGAGAGTCCCCATGAATTCCTCGACCTACCCCGCCGCCCAGCACGTCATGGTGCTCTACACCGGTGGCACCATCGGCATGCAAGCGAGTGCACACGGTCTGGCACCGGCGTCCGGTTTCGAAGCGCGGATGCGCGAGTACCTGCACAGCCAGCCTGAATTAGTGGTGCCGCAGTGGCGCTTTCGCGAGATGTCACCGCTGATCGACAGCGCGAACATGTCACCGGCTTACTGGCAGCAATTGCGCGAAGCGGTCGTCGACGCTGTTGACGTGCAAGGCTGCGACAGCGTGCTGATCCTTCACGGCACGGACACCCTCGCCTACAGCGCCGCGGCCATGAGTTTTCAATTGCTCGGCCTGCACGCTCGCGTCGTTTTCACTGGCTCCATGCTGCCCGCTGGCGTGACGGACAGCGATGCCTGGGAAAACCTCAGCGGCGCGCTGGTGGCCCTTGGGAAAGGTTTGGCAGCGGGCGTACACCTGTACTTCCACGGCGAACTGCTGGACCCGACCCGTTGCGCGAAAGTACGCAGTTTTGGGCGCCATCCGTTCAAGTTGCTGGCGCGTCAGGGTGGCGGAACAAAAGCGACCACCCTGCCGCCGCAGCTCAACTACAACCAGCCTAAACAACTGGCCAACGTTGCCGTGCTGCCGCTATTTCCCGGGATTGGCGCCGAGCAGCTGGATGGCTTGCTGAACAGCGGTATCCAGGGCCTGGTGCTGGAGTGCTATGGCAGCGGTACCGGGCCGAGCGACAATCCGGCATTTCTCGCCGCGCTTTCGAGAGCGCGAGACAACGGTGTGGTGGTTGTCGCGGTAACGCAGTGCCATGAAGGCGGCGTTGAGCTGGATCTCTACGAGGCTGGCAGCCGGTTGCGTGGTGTCGGCGTGTTGTCAGGTGGCGGCATGACCCGCGAAGCGGCGTTCGGCAAGATGCATGCACTGATGGGGGCGGGGCTCGAAACCGCCGAAGTGCGGCAATTGATTGAACTGGATCTGTGAGGTGATCTGTATAGAGTCTGAATCGTACTAATTTTAGTGGGCTAGCGCTGACAATGTAACTCTCTTTAAAAGAGGGTTACATTGTCAGCGCTAGAACGGATCAATACTGAAAAGCCCATCCGTCAGGTAGACGTACGGACTTCCAATTGGCATCTCAATTCTAAAGCTACCATGCGCCGAATAGCGCTCCTCATCATAATTAAACGTTAATCTCCCAGTCGCCGACGTATAGGGTACGCCCTCGAAAAATAATATCAGCCATGTCGATCCGTTGGGTATGATAACTTCCTTCCCATAATTTTCCGTTGACGTTCTAATCCGGACACCGTTTTTAGAAGGAAGCTCCCCTACTCTATTAAACACTGCCTCCATCATAGTACCGATACCACTTATTTCATACGCCGAGTAAACAAACTCCTGATTGTCCATCGTGACTTTAAGTTGTCCTGCAAAAAGCCCTGCTTTTTTTCCAGTTTTTTGCGAATCCATTTTTCATCATCCCACTGAAAGTAAGAATAAATGTGCGTTGCAATTTCACGCTAGCTCTCGTCTCTCATTGGGTCAAATAAAATACGCATAAAAACCAACACTCTAATAAGCCACAAGTGAGATCTGACCAACGGCAACCCATCACACGAACAACTGACACTTATGACAGTAGATTCGTTAATTTAAATACTTCAGAATAAATAGGCGTGGAGCCACATCCTACCCACAGGAGCATTTATACAATTAAAAACTTCTCCTTATTAGGTGCTCTTATTAGAGATCAATAAAACGGGCGCAAATGTTGCATAGTTTCAAGCCTGACCAACGCCGGACGACCGAATGCTCCACTCCCACCTCACCACCCTCAATGCTGTTTCTCTGGTGCTCAACGCCTTCAAGGGCCAAGGCCTGTCCAGCGAAGCGCTGCTCGCGGGCAGCGGTATCAGTGCAGCGGACCTGAACCGGGCAGACACGCGCATCACCACCAACCAAGAGATGCAAGTGTGCGCCAACGCTGTGGCGCTCAAGCGCGATATCGGCCTGGAACTGGGGCGTCGGATGCACGTTTCTTCCTACGGCATGCTCGGTTATGCACTGCTCACCAGTGCCACCTTCGGTGACGCGTTACGTCTGGCCATGCGTTATCCGGCGCTGTTGGGAACACTTTTCGAACTGAGCCTGGAAGAAGATGGCGAGCGTATCTGGTTCGTGGCCGCCGATTACCGAGAGAATCCGGCGCTGGCCGTGTTCAACGCCGAGTTTTGCCTGGTGTCGCTGAAAGTCATCTGCGACGACCTGCTCGGGCATTCGCTGCCTCTGCTGGCAACTCGCTTCGAGCACGCCGCACCGGACTATCAAGCGACCTACGCCGAGCACTTCAACTGCCCGCTGCACTTCGAGGCCCGGGACAACGCCTTCGCGTTCGACAAGCGCTGGCTCGATGAACCCTTACCGCTCGCAGACGTTATTACTCACCAGGCCATGGCCGAACGCTGCCGCAAACAAAACACCGAGTTCACCGGGCGCCAGGCATGGCTGGGACGTATTCGGCAGTTACTGCGCGCGCAGTTGAATGCGGCGCCGGGGCTTGAAGGTCTGGCGCAACAGATGAATTGTTCAGCTCGCACCTTGCGCCGGCATCTGAAGGATCTGGGGTGCAGCTATCAGGAATTGCTCGATGAATTACGCTTTGAGCAGGCCAAGTTGATGCTCTGTGAAGATCAGCTGCCGATCTACCGGATCGCCGAAGCGCTGGGATTCAGCGAGACCGCGAGCTTTCGCCATGCGTTTGTGCGCTGGAGCGGCGTGGCGCCCAGTCAGTTCCGACCTTGAAAACGCCATAAAACCTGTAGGAGCAAAGCTTTTGTGTGACGTCATCGCGGCGAATTTACCTGCGACAGAGCGCTCTGGATTGAAGCGGTGCCGCTTCAAATAGGGGCGAATTTCGGTCAACTATTTTGGCCACATAAATCCCCTTTTGGCCTTTCCTGCCGTTCTCCGAAACGCCTTGCGCCGCAAAACTGTGTTCAACCGAATCAGCCTGCGGAGAACAAGAAATGCTGACGATCTACTCGGATGACCACCATCTGCACCACGGCCGTTGTGAACTGATCGACGGGCAGCTCAAACCCTGCTTCGAGATGCCCTCCCGTGCCGACCATGTCTTGCAACGGGTGCAACACCAGCAACTGGGTCCCGTAGAAGCGCCGAAAGATTTCGGCCTCGACCCCATCGCGCGCATCCACAGCCGCGACTACCTCGACTTCTTCAAAGGCGCGTGGGCACGCTGGACTGAATTCAACACCGACGGCGACCTGCTGCCCTACACCTGGCCAGCGCGGACCTTGCGTGCGATCAAACCCACCAGCCTGCACGGCCAACTGGGTTATTACAGCTTCGACGGCGGTGCCCCCATTACCGCCGGCACCTGGCAAGCAGCGTACAGCGCGGCCCAGGTTGCATTGACCGCACAGGCAGAAATCCAGCGCGGCGCCCGCAGTGCATTCGCCCTGTGCCGCCCGCCGGGACACCATGCTGCCAGCGACTTGATGGGCGGTTATTGCTACCTCAATAACGCCGCCATCGCCGCCCAGGCGTTTCTCGATCAGGGCCACAAAAAAGTCGCGATCCTCGACGTCGACTACCACCACGGCAACGGCACACAATCGATTTTCTACGAGCGCAGCGACGTGCTGTTCACCTCGATCCACGGCCATCCGGAAGCCGAATTTCCGTTCTTCCTCGGCTATGAGGACGAACTCGGCGAAGGCGCGGGTGAAGGCTTCAACTTCAATTACCCTTTGCCGGCGGGCAGTGGTTGGGACAGCTGGAGTGCCGCGCTTGAGCAGGCGTGCAAAGAGATCGAAACCTACGGTGCGGACATCGTCGTCGTGTCCCTGGGCGTCGACACGTTCAAGGACGATCCCATTTCGCAGTTCAAACTCGACAGCCCGGACTATCTGGCCATGGGCGAGCGCATCGCCAAACTGGGCAAGCCGACACTGTTCGTGATGGAAGGTGGTTACGCCGTCGAAGAAATCGGCATCAATGCCGTGAACGTACTCGAAGGTTTTGAAAGCGCTCAATAAGGAATAAAAACAATGAACAGACTCAAGCGCCTTATGGCCCCGATGCTGTGCGCATCGGTGCTCAGCGGTGCCGTTCACGCTGAAGAGCGAACGTTGCGCGTCTACAACTGGTTCGACTACATCACCCCCAAGGCACTGGAAGACTTCAAGGCACAGAACACGCAAACCAAGCTGGTCTACGACATCTTCGATACCAACGAAGCCCTGGAAGCCAAGTTGCTGACGGGCAACTCCGGCTATGACGTCGTGGTGCCTTCCAACGTGTTCCTGGCCAAGCAGATTGAAGCGGGGGTGTTCCAGCCGCTGGACCGAAGCAAACTGCCGAACTGGAATCACCTCGATCCCAAGCTGATGAAGCTTATCGAAGCCAACGACCCGGGCAACAAGTTCGCCGTGCCGTACATGTACGGCACCATCCTGATCGGCTTCAACCCGGACAAGATCAAAGCCGCGCTGGGTGATAACGCACCGGTCGACAGCTGGGACCTGATCTTCAAGGAAGAAAACATCAGCAAGCTCAAGCAGTGCGGCGTCGCCCTGCTCGATTCGCCGTCGGAGATCCTGCCGCTGGCCCTGCAGCATCTCGGTCTGGACCCCAACAGCAAGAAGCCGGCGGATTACGCCAAGGCTGAAGCGTTGCTGATGAAAATCCGTCCGTACATCACTTACTTCCACTCCTCCAAGTACATGGCCGACATCGCTAATGGAGACATCTGCGTCGCTGTCGGTTACTCCGGCAGCTTCTCCCAGGCCGCCAACCGCGCCAAGGAAGCCAAAAACGGTGTGACCGTCGACATGCGCCTGCCAAAAGAAGGCGCGCCGATCTGGTTCGACATGCTCGCCATTCCCAAAGGCGCGAAGAACACTGAGGATGCCTACACCTTCATCAACTACTTGCTGCAACCGCAAGTGATCGCGCCGGTCAGCGACTTCGTTGGCTACCCGAACCCTAACAAGGACGCTACGCAACTGGTGGACCCCGCCATCCGGAACAACCCGAACCTGTACCCGACCGACGCCGCCATGGAAACGCTTTATACCCTTCAACCGTTACCGCGCGATGCAGAACGTGCGCGGACTCGTGCCTGGACAAAGATCAAATCCGGGACCTGACAACCGCGAGAAACATCACCGAGGCAGCCATTGCCGCTGCCGCCTGAAAACCCGCGCGTATCCGCGGGTTTTTTTCGAGGGCGATAATTACTTACCACCTCCCGGATTCACACCCTCTTACCTTCGATGCCCTCGCCAGGATTGACACGTTCTTCCTGATACCAGCACCGAAGGAAACAACAATGACGAACAAAACCATCGATAGCCGCAGCGCCGACCCCCTGGTGGAAAAAAGCAATCTGATCAACCAGATCAGCCATGGCCCCACGCTCCATGAAGTCGCTTCGACCTTGCTGCGTCAAATGCTCAAAGAAAAATACTCCGACCTGGATATAGACCCCAACACAGCGCAAATCGGCAGCCCGCAGTGGCAAGTGATCAACGATGAAATAGAACGCGGGCCGATCACTTATGAAACGCTGAACCTCGCGCTTGTTCGGCACGCGCTCGGTGGAACAACCGCCGACTACCTCGAAGGAGAGCACTTTCTAACCGTCGAGCCGCAGGTTGATAACCCGGTCCAACTCTCGGTAGACATCGAGGAAATCGCCCAGATACTCAACGAGGCAGTCGCCCTGTTGTTCATCGAGTTCCAGGAGCGTCAGCTGGACTTCTGGAATGAGAAAGTGCACGAAATGCCACGCTGGCAGAAGCTTTCCGAATCTCTGCGAAAAGTACTGGATGTGAACCAGGCGAAGGGCTGGGATGCAGACGAATGCGCCATGGCACGGGAGATTTTTGTCGACCCGGACAGAGTCACGCGCAAAAACGTAAAGGCCGGCTTTTCGACTATTCAGGCCTGCCTGATCGATATCGACATCGTCGAAAATGGCACATCCAGGCACCTCCTGGTCGGCGGCGCACTTGTGATCAAGGCAACGTACCTGAAACGCCAGCTCATCACCCTGTACACGATCGACCGTGGCTATGAATCCTTCAGTTCTATGGACGCACTCGGAAGCTCTCTTCCTGAGCGGCTCGATCCGGTACCGAAAGGAAGCTCTCTGGAATGGCGATTGTTCGAGCCCGACGGCAACGTACTCGACCATATGGCCTGGGCCCTTGTGTCTTCGCAGATAGACAGCATTGACGCACTGAAAAATGCCGAGGCCTACGCAGAAGTGCCCGGTCCCGAAAAAGGACTGGATGCCCGTGAACAGTCTCGATACCAACAACTCGATGCCGCAATACCGGACTGGCTGCGCGATGCCCCGGCCAACGACATCGACGATTACCGACGGTATGTCACCGCCTTGGGAAAACTGTATCGAAAACCCAAGTACAAGACCGCCAGAACCGAAATACCGCCCATCAACCAATACGCTCATAAAGCGATGTGCGACGCGATCATTGCCGATGAAGATGCAGCGGGTGCCACGTCGTTGCCGTGGGATGATTTACGCATCCACTACGTCAACAGCTTTACCGTTGATAATTTCACGCTGCCCAATCCGCACGATCAACACACTGAAACACTGGCCGAGTTCGCGCTTGAAAACGAAGCGCCCTACATGGCAACCCTTTCATTCAAAAACGGTGTGCAGGTTCCGGATTGGCTCACACCGGCATTTCTGACCCAGGTGGCGGCCAACATTGACGTCGGCAGTGCCTACCCCTCCTACCTCAAGAAAGTGCTGATCGACGACGCCACCACCTCCCAACGCCAGGCGAATTTTTATCGCGATCAATTACGCTGGTTGTTGCCGCTCAAGGCGCTGGAAGAAAAAATCCAACAAACTGGCGGAATCGACGAGCAAGGCTATAAAACCATCTGCACATGGATGGAGTCTGCCCCTGGCAATGCCAACCCCATCGCAGTCTCCCCCCTTACCCTGATGCCGAAACACCGTTTGATCAGCGCCAGCGACACCGTGACCAACATGTACATTATCAACCCTCGAAACGCTGCCAACGGTCCCTGCCTGCTCTACCGCCCCCTGCAGGATGTGCCGTTGATGCAGTTTCCTTCGCGGCAGAATTTACTTTATGCCCTGCACCAACCTGGTGAGCTACGCGACTCGATACTGGCGTGGCTGGCGAACAAGACGCTGAGCTTCGAATATTCCCAGTACGTTTTTCCGGTTGGACTGCCGTCTCCATGGCTGGTGGCTGAACAGCTGGTCAATCCACTCATGAGGGCCGACCAGTTCGGACGGGTCGTCCTGGACACTCAAGCAATGACCGGGGACATCCACACCGCACTGTTCAGAAACAATGCGCAGGCACTAATCACTCTGGCAGACCGTCAGTCGCAATCGAATGCCGAGCGTCGCTGGACCCTGTTGAAAGACAGCAGTTGGGCCCTGTTCGGCGTTGCGAGCAACTTTCTTTGTGGCGCCCTCGGCACTGCTGTGTGGGCCTGGCAGGTTATCGAGCAAATCCAGCAGGCCTTGGATGCCCATGAAAAAGGCGACAACTTTAACGAATGGAAGTCCGAGGCAGACATCCTGCTATCCCTGGGCATTCTTCTTGCCCATCACGCCGTGATGCGACGCAAAGCGCTTTCCAGCAAGCCCGCCAATGCCCACAAGCCGCTTGAACTGAGCGTGTTGCCTGCTCCTGAGGCCACCGCCATCACATTGGACCCGGTTTCGCTCTCAGGCGAGATCCCCAAGGCACATGTGGCGTTGGTGGATGCTGCAGGATCAGTCCCCCGCCTTTCCCCATCGGAACTTGTCACCTATCTGGACGCCCTCGAAGTCAAGGAACCAGACCTGAATACCGAAGTGGCAAGTGAGGACACCGACAAGCCCAGTTATGTGCATGAGCTAGAGGGTAAAAACTACGCAAAAGTCGGCAAGCGCTGGTTCAACGTCAGCGTCAGCGAGGATGACCAGGTACAGATTGTCGATCCCGAAACACCGACGAAACATGGTCCGTTGTTGGTCAGCGACCCTGAGGGTCGGTGGGTTATTGACCTGCGGTTGCGATTGAAAGGTGGCGGACCGAAGAATGCACTTAGAACGCTGAAGGAGGCGAATGCCCGTCGCAGAATCGAACTGAAAGAAGAAAGAGCGCGGTTTCAGCGCAAGAAGGCCAAGCCGGAGGATCCGGACGTAGAAGGCAGCGAAGAACAGAAACAAAACGACGTTGCCAAAGCTCAGGAAGCATTTATCGCAGCCACTGTCGCGGATCGTGGCCGGCTGGAAGCGGTTTACGTGGAAAAACTTGAAGCCATGATCAGTGCGTATCAACGGGCCCTGGAGCAGTCGAGGGAATGGCATGCGCTGGGTGGCGGTCCGAGCTACGTTTCGGAATCGTTGCGTATGCACACTGAGCTGGAGAAGTACCTGTCGTTCTGGTTCCTGATGAAAAAAAATGAATATGCCCGGCTCACCCGTGATTGGCGATCTGACGCGGTGATAGAAGTACCGACACGCAACATCCATCTTGACCAGGTGCAGCAAGTGACAGACTTGAGCCAGGCAATGGCCGAAAAGCTGGTGCTATCACGCGAGGAGCGCGGCACCTTGGAGGCGCTTGGAATGCCCGGCATTGAACGTGCTACTCAACTGAACAAACTGGCGCCTTCTTTCACCGAATGGGAGATCAGGGCTAACGAGATCGGCATCTCTCAGGAATTGTGCCTTGAAGAGCAGGCCAGCGCGACGATGACGCAAGCGCGTGATGACGTTGGCAATCTGATTGTAAGGAGCGCAAGAGCCGCTCACCGGATCGCAAAGTTTCTGAAGAAAACACCTGACGACATCACTCCACAAAAACAGATTGAAGAACTAAGTCAGCTGATCGAAACCTTTGCCGATGTCGATCAACGCTTTCGGGAACTACCCGACACCTATCCAGGCCATTTCAACCAAGTCAGGATCGATCATTTGGTCGTTCTCATCGACGACTTCGCCAAAAATGCGCAGGAACTACGCTCGTCCCTGCTGGCAAAAATACAACCCTCCATACCGAAATCGTCTGCCGGACCTTCGAGAGCGCCTCACCCGAAGGCTAAGGTCAAAAAGACCCGACCGCGCCAACAGACCAGCACTGAAACCCCAACGACTGAGGACGCGCCTATTGGCTCCATTACACTGGATCCCCATTCTCGGCAGACCACCGTACAGAGCGATAGGGAAATTGTTTCCGAGGCACTCACCCTGTCTGACGACGCTCCTTCCTTCATCGTACGCATGACAAAAGATGCCAGTCGACCTGCGCGAGTCCCTGCGGACATGCAGGACATCTTCGATCAACAAGCCAAAAAACTTGAACAAGGCGCAAACAGCGTTGACCAGGTTCTGGCCCGTACGAAGGAGTTTCCGGTGTCCAGTCTGTCGCCACAATTACGTGCGGCAGCGATAAACATGCGCGAGTCCGGCAAAAGCGTCCGCGCCAACCTCTACAAGTTGCGTAAGCCTACCCAGAGCATATTCAGATGGATGCATGAGAACGCAATGGTCAAATTACAGCGGGACAAAGGCCGAACCCAAACGAAGCAACTGGGTGACTACTTTCAGGAGTACCGCATTCTCGACAGCAAAAATAATGATCGGGAACTGTGGCTGGCGCACTTCCACTACCCATCCCTGCAAAGCCCTGTGGACGCTCCAACCACCGCCCACCTGAAAATCTCGGAAACCTACTTGAAAACGCTGACCGAAGAGCAAAAAAAAATACTGACCACTGTCGAGCCCATTGATGGGGTATTTCGCAAGATCGATGAGCCAGATCTGCGCAAACTGTTTTTTGACCCGGAGCCCAAGGTCGAAGTCTGAAGCGGGCCACACATACGACTCGAAGCCGCGCTGAATCAGCAACTGAGCACTGTCGACACGCACAAAGAGACGCTGTCGATAGCGCTGGAAAGCTAATAAGGATGCCGCCAATTCAGCGGCTCATTGTCGCCAGCGCTTTTCCAGACGTCCAAGCGCTTCGATGATGTCGCTTTCACACACTGCGGCAAAACCCAGGACCAGCCCGGCACGCTGGTCCAAAGGTTTTTTCGAATCAGGCAACCAATAACTGCTAAGCGCATTGATCTCGATATCGACGCTGGCGGCTTTGTCGATCAGCTCCTGTTCACGGGCCAGAGTATCGACCACCACCGTCAAATGCAGTCCTGCGGCTACGCTCGGGAGGCTGCCCACACCTGCAATGCCCGTTGGCCAGCCCGTCAGCAATGTGTTGCGCCGGCTCAATGCGGCACGGCGCATACGGCGGATGTGCCGCTGGAAATGTCCCGCCGCCATGAACTCGGCCATCACCGCTTGAGTGCTGACTTCGGAATGACGCACATCCACAGCTCGACGCTGGGAGAACGCTTCTACCAACACGATCGGCAACACCAGGTAACCCAGCCTCAGCGCCGGAAACGCCACTTTGCCAAAGGTCCCGACATACAGCACCCGCCCCTGACGATCGAGCGCCGCCAACGGCGCTAGCGGTGCACCGCTGTAGCGGTACTCGCCGTCATAGTCATCCTCGATGATCCAGCCGTCCGTACGCTCCGCCCACGCCAGTAACTCCAGGCGCCGAGCAAGGCTCATGATCACACCGGTCGGATACTGATGAGACGGGGTGACATACGCCAATCGGCAATCACTCAAACCGTTCAACTCTGCGCAATCAATACCCTCGTTATCCACGGACACCCCGTGCAGCTTCGCCCCGGCCACCGCGAACGCATGACCCGCAGCGCGATAGCCCGGATTCTCGATCGCCACCCCGTCGCCCGGCTCCACCAGCAGCTGTGCACAAAGGCTAATCGCCTGCTGTGCGCCACTGGTGATCACTATTTGCTCAGCTGAGCACTGCATGCCCCGCGAGCTGCGCAAATACGCGGCGATCAATCCGCGTAATCGTTGGTCGCCAGCCGGATCGCCATAACACAACTGCTGAAAATCCGGTTTTCGCCAGAAAGCCGCGTTGAGCTTGGCCCAGACCTCGAAGGGAAACAGATCGAACGCCGGAACACCGACCCTGAAAGCCCTCGGTGGACCACTGGGAGGCTTGGCTAAATGGTTCTTTTCAACCCGCTCCAAAGCCCCTCTGTGGATAACTTTACTGGATGGAATCACAGGTAAATCCAGCCAATTTGTGGATAAGGCTGTGGGTAACCCTGTTGAAAACCCTGTGGATAGTTTTGTGGATAGTTTTTTTGCCGGGAGGCTCGATTGGGGTAGCTGAGCGACATAAGTCCCGTCACCCACACGTCCTTCGATAAAGCCCTCGGCATACAGCTGATCGTAGGCCCGCACCACGCTGTTGCGCGATATCGAGAGTGCCGCAGCCAGGTCACGGCTGGCCGGTAAACGCGTACCGCTGGCCAACCGGCCATCCAGCACCCGAACTCGCAAGGCTTGATAGAGCTGACGGCTTAACCCTTGTCGGCGATCGAGTTCGATACCCGCAGGATTGAAGGACAGGGAAAGCGGCACGTCTGTCATGGCAATGGACCTATGAAATTGGTCGGTAATGGCTCTTACAACAGACCAATAGCCTGCCTAGGATGCAGGCATTCGCCAAGGGAAATTTCCATGTATACGCCACGCGCTTTTACCATCGACGAGTTGTCCCAACTGCATGAACTGATGCTCGCCAGCCGTCTCGCCATTTTGGTGACCCACAGTGAAAGTGGCCTGCAAGCCAGTCATGTACCGGTTCTGCTGCATTGCGATCAAGGCTCGAATGGCACGTTGTACGGACATTTGGCCAAAGCCAATCCACAGTGGAAAGACCTGCGCGACGGCGCCGAAGCCCTGCTGATTTTTTCCGGCCCCGACGCCTACGTCAGCCCTGGCTTCTACCCGAGCAAGGCCGAACACGGCAAAGTTGTGCCAACCTGGAACTACGTTGCGGTTCACGCCTACGGGCGAGCCGAGACCTTCAGCGATGGCGGGCGGCTGCTAGACATCGTCAGCACCCTCACCGACCGTCATGAAGCTGGCCGCTCCAAGCCGTGGTCAGTCGCCGATGCCCCCGCCGATTACATCGACGGCATGCTCAAGGCCATCGTCGGTTTCGCCATTCCCATCGACCGTCTCGAAGGCAAACGCAAACTCAGCCAGAACCGCAGCCCCGCCGATATCGCGGGCGTGCGCGAAGGCCTGGCCGCCAGCCCTGACGTCAATGACCAGACCCTCGCTCAATTAATGCGTTAAGGAAACCCCATGAGTCAGATCGACATCCGCCAGGTCACCGACGACGATCACGCCGCCTGGCTGCCGTTGTGGCAAGCCTACCTGCGCTTTTACAACACCGAGCTGCCGGAAGCGGTTACACAGAGCACCTGGCAACGCATGCTCGACCCAAGCGAGCCGACCCACTCGGCGCTGGCGTGGGCCGATGGCAAGGCCATCGGCATGGTGAACTTCATCTACCATCGCTCTAACTGGAGCATCGAAAACTCCTGTTACTTGCAGGACCTGCTGGTAGTGCCCGAAACCCGCGGCACCGGCGTTGGTCGGCAACTGATTGAATTCGTCTACGCCACCGCCAAACAGGACGGCTGCTGCAAAGTCCATTGGCTGACCCACGAGACCAACGCCACCGCGATCCAGCTCTATGAGCGCATCGCCGAACGCCCTGGTTTCATCCAGTTTCGCAAAGCAATCTAAGGTTCACGGAGAACAGCATGTCGACTTCACTCGCAGACTGGAAAGGCGCTCCAGCCCCCACCGCCACACTGCTCGAAGGGCGTTTTATCCGCCTGGAAAAACTCGACCCGGCGCGACATGGCGACGATTTGTTCAACGCCTTGCAAGGCCCTGGCGCCGATCCCAAGCTCTGGGATTATCTGCCCTATGGCCCTTTCCCGGGGCGCAACGTGTTCAACGATTGGTTGAACAATCACGCAGCCAATAGCGACCCGTATTTTTTCTGTGTGATCGACCGTGCAAGCGGTGAGGTGCAGGGCATTCTGAGCCTGATGTCGATCGTTCCCGCACAGGGCCGCATCGAGATCGGCCACGTGACTTTCGGTGCGCCGATGCAGCGTTCACCGAAAAGTACCGAGGCCGTTTACCTGCTGGCCAAAGAGTCCTTTGCCCTGGGTTATCGGCGCCTGGAGTGGAAGTGCAACAACGGCAACGCTCGCTCCAAATACGCCGCCGAACGTCTGGGGTTCAGCTTTGAAGGCGTGTTCCGTCAGCACATGGTGGTCAAAGGGCAGAACCGGGACACGGCCTGGTACTCGATTCTGGATTCGGAATGGCCGGCAATCGGGGCAGGGTTCGAGCGCTGGCTTTCGGATGAAAACCAGACGGCTTCGGGGCAATTGAAAACGTTGGCCGAGTGCCGGGGCTAATTATGTAAATCAAAAGATCGCAGCCTGCGGCAGCTCCTACAGGGGTACATCACCCAAAGTAGGAGCTGCTGCAGGCTCGGGCCGCGATCGAACGATCTTTTGATCTTCAATCTCAGCTGAAATCACGCCGAATCCGCACAACCCCCATCTTCAATCCAAAGGGACGAAACACCGCATTCAACGATTTCAGCGTCTGATTTCCCTCCCCGTGTTCTATATGTACAAGAGTGCGGACCGAAATTTTGCACATCTTCGCGAACTGGGTCTGGTGCAGACCAGTGACTTCCACGCGCAATCGGCGAACGGCTTCACCAATCTCAAGTGTGCCTTGGGCGAGCCCTTCCTGGATGCTTTCGATTAACAGCGCGCGAGCGTCAATAGTTATCGTCATTTAAGACCCCAGTTTTTCAAGCGCTGCTCGAGGTGCCTTAGCGCGATCGCTGGATGATTCAGAGTGGTTTCAGGAAGACCGTTGGCAACCAGAATGTCAGGTAAAGCCAACAAGCGATTAGCGTCTTCGCGCAGACCTTCGAACAACGCTTCCGGGTCTGCGATTCCCGCCAATGCTTGACAGACCTCTCGCCATTTCACTTCACCTGCCACCTCCAGATCCCTGGACCATTTGGTCGTTCGTGTCACACCTTCATCATCCATGACCATTGGAGCTAAATCGTAGATTGGGGCGAGGCGAAAAGAGTTCGTATCGCGAATGATTGATGTGTTACGCCCATGATTGTCGGAGTTGCCAAGTATTTTGTTGATCAAGTCGCGACGCAGATAATCCGCCAATAACGCTGGTATCTGATCAGCTTGCCCAGCTTGCATCCAAAGCTGTGCAAGTAGTCGAACGACCTCCAGATGGTCCATGTAACTGCCTGGAACAGTCACACCCGCCAACGAATAGATAGACTCAACCGCCAGCCGTTCAACACCTTGATCCGTCACATTTCGATCAAAGCGCTTCATCCAAAGGCTGGGTTTGGTCGCCTCCTCAAGCGCGATCCCATCTGTTGCGATCGTCTCGATGCCCAAAGAGTGCAACGCCTTGTAATAGTGAAACTCGCTCTTGAGAATGACCTGATCAGTCTGAGTAGCCTTGTTTCGAGCAAATTTTACAAACCAGTGTTGCTCCACCTGGTCGTCGCTTAGCACAGCATCTGGATAAAGGTGGCCGTCCCGGCCTTGCGCCATTAAAAGCTTGGGCGCCTCGCCGCCAGCTCCTGTTGCTCCACCAATCGCCGCACCCTGCTCATAGGCGTACTCCAAAAAGGTATTGTCGCGTGTTATCACCTCTTCACGGGCAAAGCCCATTGCCGTTCGACCCTCTACAGCCTCAACTGATTCTTTAATACGCATGTGGCCGATAGGCGCTGGTGTGCTTCGTCCCAGCAGGAATAAATCTGCGCTGATGCCGTCAGGTTTGTCTTGCCCGATGCGTGCCATGAGAAAGCGCTTAGCCGCTCCAGCCGGAGCAATGTCATGTAGAAAGGCCGGTGCCTTCTTCAATGAGGTGTTATCCCAATCCACCGGTAATCGGGCGCTGACCGCTTTGGAAAAAGGTGAGCCGATGCATTCGAAGTGGCTTGTGACATAGCTTGCTTTGTAACCAAACCGTGAGGGGCCTTCGAAACCTTTTTCCGGATCGGAGAACACCAGCGTCATAGCGTCGAGCCAGGTGAACGATGTGTAAACCTGCAATGTCAGTGTGAACATCTGCGCCGCCTGCAATTGAATGCGTTTCAATGCCTGAATGTGCAACCTAGCATGCAATATAGTGCAGTTGAAACGTTTATGTATCTCCATAAATGCAATAAAATGCATTCGATTAAACAAAAAGCACAACGTAGCTGCATTAAACTGCAGACATCATTCTGTAAAAACTCCCCGCTATAAAAGACCGCCTCGCTTATAACAAAAGGCCGTCCAGCATGCCCTCCTCGCCCCAGCGCCTGGCCCTGATGATCGCTGTGTTGATCAGCACCAGCGCCGTACACGCCAAGAACGTGCAGATCGACACCGCGACCACCACCGCTCAAACCCTGGGTGGCAGCGATACCCTGACCCTTTCGGCCCCCGGCAGCATCACCAACAGCGGCAAGACGGTGAGCCTGAAGGACAGTACCAATGGTGTCGGCGTGGTGATCGACAACTCGGGGCAGATCATTTCCACCGGTGGACGGGCGATCGACAGCAGCGGCGATTTGACCAAGGCGCGCAACTACAGCATCTACAACCGCAGCGGCGGGCAAATGCTCGGTTTCAATGACGCATTGCGCATCGACAGCAACTTCGCCAGCGGCACTGTGCTGATCGACAACAGCGGCACCATTCGCTCCAAGACCGGCCAGGGTCTGGACCTCGATGCGTTGCGCAGTGCGGGTGTCCAGACAACCATCATCAACCGCGCGGGCGGTCTGATTCGTGGCGATGCCAGCGACGGCATGAAGACCGGCACCAATGCGACGATCACTAACTACGGCGAGATTTCCACCGGCGATTCGCACAATGCCGACGAGAAATTCGACGGCATTGACATCGACACGGCCACCGGTGTGAGCGTGACCAACTACGGCAGCCTTTCAGGTGGCCGTCACGGCATCACGACTGACCTTGGCGCGACGCTGGTCAACTATGGGGATATCACCGGCCGCAACGGTTCGGGTTTCGGTTCTGACGGCGACGGCACGGTGATCAACCACGGCACGATCACCGGCGCTTACTCGGGCCTGCAACCCAACGGTGACGGTGACGGCGTGGACATCGACAACATCGCCCACATCGAGAACTACGGCACCATTCAGGGCGTCGGCGCAGGGGGTGTGGACAAAGGGGGTTTCGCCAATGGCAGCGAGGGCATTGCCTTAGGCGGTGGCTATGTATTGAACGCTAAAGATGCGCTGATCAGCGGCGCCAACAGCGCGATATTGGTGGACGACGGCAGCGGCGGTTCGGGTCAGGCGGCGACGACACTGGAAAACTTCGGCACGATCCAGGGCCTCGATGGATTTGGTGTGAAGTTCGTCGGCGAATTCGATGACAACGTGATCAACGGCGGCACGATCAGCGCCAGCAACGGTCTGGCGCTGGACCTGGGCGGTGGCAACGACAGCCTGACGTTGCACAACGGCAGTCGCTTCATTGGCGTCGTGGATGGCGGTACCGGTTACGACCGTGTGGTGATGGACGACGTGGCGGGTGGAAGCTTCGGCGACAGTCGCCACTTTGAGTGGCTGGAGGTCAAGCAAGGTGCCTGGACCCTGACCGGCAACGGCGATTTCAGCGACGGCGGCGCGGTCCGTAGCGGTGCCACCTTGATCAATCAGGGTGGCATCGCCGGCAACCTGTCCGTGGACTCGGGCGGCGTATATGCCGGCGGTGGGTCGGTGGGCAGTTTGCGGGTCGACGGAACCCTGCTGACCAACACCCAGTTCGGCACCGCGACCATCACCCATGACCTGACGATGAGCAGCGGCGCTACCCTGGCCTATGGCGTGAATGCCGATGGCAGCAGCGCACCGGTGCAGGTCGGCGGCACCGCAAACTTGAATGGCGCAACCCTGGCGATTAATCCGAGCAGCGGTACCTACCCGTGGCAAAGCCAATACACGGTAGTGCAGGCCTCCAACATCAACGGCACCTTCGCCAAGGTCACCAGTGACTACGCGTTCCTGACGCCGACGCTTGCCTACACTCCGACCCAGGTCGATCTGACCTATACGCGCAACGATGTGGCCTTTAACGAATTCGCCGTCACTGCCAACGGCAACCGCGCGGCCAACAGCCTGGCTTCGATCGGAAAAAACAACACGCTCTACAACGCCTTGCTTAACACCACCAGCACCACGGCCGGCAACGCGATCGAACAATTGGCCGGCACCAGCAACGCCGACCTGACCAGTGCGACGCTGGGTGCCAGCAGCCAGATCAGCGCCAGCATGCTCAGTGCGATGCAACAAATGGGCGGCGGCTCGGCTTTGATGGCGGGTCTGGAACAACGCAACGCACCAGTGCTCGCGGCCACGGGCGTTCCTGCCGAAGCCCGTAACCTCAATGATCCGAACGCTCGCGGCCGTCTCTGGCTGCAGGCCATCGGTGGCTACGGCAAGCTCGATGGCGAACACGGCAGCAGCGGCCTGGAACAACGCACCAAAGGCAGCGTGCTGGGCGCCGACTGGGCACTCACTCCGCAATGGCGGCTTGGTGTACTGGGTGGCTACTCGAAGACAGAGCTGGATGCCACGGGTTTCGATGGCAACGTCGAAAGCTGGCACGCCGGGGTGTACGCCTTGCATCAGAACGGCCCGCTCTCCTTGCGACTTGGCGCGGCGTACAGCGGCCATCAGGGTGAAAACAAACGCACTGTCGCTTTCAGCGGCTTCAGCGATCGGCCAAAAGGCGATTACGACGCCGACAGCCAGCAAGCCTTTGCCGAGCTGGGTTACGCGATGGGCAGCGGCCGCCTCAGTGCAGAGCCGTTCGCCAGCCTGGGGTATCAGCGTTATCACCGCGACAGCTACACCGAAAAAGGTGGCTCGGCGGCGCTTCAAGTCGATCAACAAACCCAGGACAATTTCAGCAGCACCTTCGGTGTGCGCCTGGCCCACCTCAATACCCTGGAAAACGGCATGAGCCTCACGCCGCGCATGACCGCTGGCTGGAAGCACACCTATGGTGATGTCAGCAACTCGACCCGACAGGCATTTGTGGTCGGCGGTACAGGCTTCAGCGTCGACGGCAGTTCGCTGGATCGTGACAGTCTGGTGCTGGAGGCCGGTCTGGATCTGGGCATTTCAGCGCGTCATTCGGTGGGGGTTGGTTACAGCGGCGAGATCGGCAGCAACAGCAGGAATCATGGGTTGATCGGGCAGTGGCAGATGGCGTTCTGACCGACATCACAGGCAAAAAAAAGGGGAGCACATGCCCCCCCGAGGTTTAAAGCGTTAGGTCGAGGCTGTTAAGTCAGCCTTCGATCTCGATCAGTATTTCACCCGGATTCACCCGGTCGCCCTTGGCCACGTGGATGGCGGTGACTTTGCCGGCGATGGCGGCCTGAACTTCGGTCTCCATCTTCATCGCTTCGGTGATCAGCACAGCCTGGCCGGCTTTCACGGTGTCGCCTTCCTTGACCAGCACGTCGACAATGTTGCCCGGCATGGTGGTGCTGACGTGGCCCGGTGCAGTGGCTTGCTTGCGCTTGCTGCTGCCGCCGCTGACGAACTCGTTGAGCGGCTCGAACACCACTTCTTCCGGCATGCCGTCGATGGACAGGTAGAAGTGACGCTTGCCTTCAGCCTTGACGCCGACACCGGTGATGTCGACGCGGTAGGTTTCACCGTGAACGTCGATGACGAACTCGGTCGGTACACCTTCACCACCGGCCGAGGTCACGCCGCCCGCTTCGGGAATCGGCAGCAGCACTTCTGGCGTCAGGGTGCCGGCAGCGCGTTCTTCGAGGAACTTGCGACCGATGTCCGGGAACATGGCGTAGGTCAGCACGTCTTCTTCAGACTTGGCCACGGCGCCGATTTCGGCACGCAGCTTGGTCATTTCCGGCTTCAGCAAATCCGCAGGACGAACGTCGATCACTTCTTCGCTGCCGATGGCCTGGCGACGCAGTTTCTCGTTCACGGTGCCCGGCGCTTTGCCGTAGCCGCCTTGCAGGTAGAGCTTCACTTCGTTGGTGATGGTCTTGTAGCGCTCACCGGCCAACACGTTGAAGAACGCCTGGGTACCGACGATCTGCGAGGTCGGGGTCACCAGCGGCGGGAAGCCGAGGTCTTCACGAACACGCGGGATTTCGGCCAGCACTTCGCTCATGCGGTTCAGAGCGCCCTGCTCTTTCAACTGGTTGGCCAGGTTGGAAATCATCCCGCCCGGTACCTGGTTGACTTGAACGCGGGTGTCGACTGCGGTGAACTCGCTTTCGAACTGGTGGTACTTCTTGCGCACCGCGTAGAAGTACAGACCGATCTCTTGCAGCAGTTCCAGGTTCAGGCCGGTATCGAATTCGGTGCCTTTAAGGGCCGCGACCATCGATTCGGTGCCTGGGTGGCTGGTGCCGGATGCGAAGCTGGAGATCGCGGTGTCGATGTGATCGGCGCCGTTTTCGATAGCCTTGAGTTGGCACATGGTGGCCAGGCCAGCGGTATCGTGCGAGTGGATGAAGACTGGCAGCGACTGCTCGGATTTCAACGCCCGGACCAGCTCGCCCGTAGCGTACGGAGTCAGCAGGCCGGCCATGTCCTTGATCGCCACCGAGTCGCAGCCCATGGCTTCCATCTGCTTGGCTTGCGCCACGAAAGCATCGATGGTGTGCACCGGGCTGGTGGTGTAAGCGATGGTGCCCTGGGCGTGTTTGCCGGCGGCTTTTACGGCCTCGATGGCCGTGCGCAGGTTACGCACGTCGTTCATGGCGTCGAAAATGCGGAACACGTCGATGCCATTGACCGCGGCCTTGGCAACGAAGGCTTTGACCACATCGTCGCTGTAGTGGCGGTAGCCCAGCAGGTTCTGGCCACGCAGCAGCATTTGCAGGCGAGTGTTAGGCAGTGCCGCGCGCAGTTGGCGCAGGCGCTCCCACGGGTCTTCTTTAAGGAAGCGCACGCAGGCGTCGAACGTTGCGCCGCCCCAGCATTCCAGCGACCAGTAGCCGACTTTGTCGAGCTTGTCGCAGATCGGCAGCATGTCTTCGGTGCGCATGCGGGTGGCGAGCAGCGATTGGTGGGCGTCGCGCAGGATGGTGTCGGTTACATGAATCTTCTTGGACATTGTTTTATTCCTCACAGGCCTGCGTGGGCGGCGATGGCAGCAGCGATGGCCAGGGCCAGCTCTTCGGGTTTGCGCTTGATCGAGTAGTTGGTCAGTTCAGGGTGGCTTTCAACGAAGCTGGTATTGAACTGGCCGCTACGGAATTCCGGGTTACGCAGGATTTCCTGGTAGTACGCGGCGGTGGTCTTGACCCCTTGCAGACGCATGTCGTCGAGGGCGCGCAAGCCACGGTCCATCGCTTCTTCCCAGGTCAGCGCCCAGACCACCAGTTTCAGGCACATGGAGTCATAGAACGGCGGAATGGTGTAGCCGGTGTAGATCGCCGTATCGGTGCGCACGCCCGGACCGCCGGGGGCGTAGTAGCGGGTGATCTTGCCGAAGCTCGGCAAGAAATTGTTCTTCGGGTCTTCGGCGTTGATCCGGAATTGCAGCGCGAAACCGCGGTGCTGGATGTCTTCCTGTTTCACCGAAAGCGGCAGGCCGGACGCGATGCGGATCTGCTCACGCACGATGTCGATGCCGGTGATTTCCTCGGTGATGGTGTGTTCCACCTGCACCCGGGTGTTCATCTCCATGAAGTAGACCTCGCCCTCGGCGAGCAGGAACTCCACGGTGCCGGCGTTCTCGTAACCCACGGCCTTGGCCGCACGCACCGACAGGTCGCCAATGTAGGCGCGTTGTTCCGGGGTCAGTTGCGGGCTTGGGGCGATTTCGATCAGCTTCTGGTTACGGCGCTGGATCGAGCAGTCACGCTCGAACAGGTGAACCACGTTGCCAAAGCTGTCGCCAAGGATCTGCGCTTCGATGTGCTTTGGATTGACGATGCATTTTTCCAGGAACACTTCCGCCGAACCGAACGCCTTGGTCGCTTCGGAAATCACGCGCGGGAAAGCCTGTTCGAGTTCTTCACGGCTGTCGCAGCGACGAATACCACGACCACCACCACCGGACGTCGCCTTAAGCATCACCGGATAACCGATACGGTCACCTTCGATCAAGGCTTCGGCAATGTCGGCAACGTTGCCTTCGGTACCCGGGGTGACGGGCACGCCTGCCTTGATCATGCTGCGACGGGCTTCAGTCTTGTCGCCCATGCGGCGAATCACTTCAGCCGATGGACCGATGAACTTGATGCCGCGCTCTGCGCAGATATCGGCCAGCTCGGCGTTTTCCGAGAGGAAGCCATAGCCGGGATGCAGTGCATCGCAGCCGGTTTCCACGGCCAGATTCACCAGCTTGCGCGCATTCAAGTAACCGGCCAGTGGCTCGGCACCAATGCTGTGGGCCTCATCCGCACGCTTAACATGCAACGCATGGCGGTCGGCGTCGGAATAGATCGCAACCGAGCGAATGCCCATTTCGGCGCAGGCACGCACGATTCGTACGGCAATCTCACCACGGTTGGCGATCAGGATCTTTTTTATCACTTGGAGGTTCCCTTGAGCCGGTGGTACCCACGACCTGCTAGACCAGGTCGACGCGTGACCAAATGTTTCAATTTGGTCGCGACCCCACACTAGCGCTCACAAGGGATTAACAAAAATGAATAATAATTGGGTTAGCCATAAGTAAAGACTTATAGTCGTCGCATCAGCCTGCGGCGGGAGCGTTCAGATAATGCGTAAGTCATTGATGCGTATGACATTGCGTCAATTGCAGATCTTCAACGAGGTCTGTGATTTGAGGTCCTACAGCCGCGCGGCGGAGGAAATGTCTCTCACACAACCGGCCGTCAGCCTACAGATCCGGCAGCTTGAAGAGCTGATCGGGCAGCCCTTATTCGATTATGTCGGCAAAAAACTCTACATGACGGAGGCCGCCGAAGCACTCCAGCGTGCCAGTCGGGACATTTTTGGACGCCTCGAAAACCTCGACATGCAGCTCTCGGACATGCAGGGATCGCTGCAAGGTCAGCTGAAGCTGGCCGTTGAATCCAGCGCCAAGTATTTCGTGCCGCACCTGTTTGCCGCGTTCAAGCGTCAGCACCCGGAAGTGAATCTGCAACTGACGGTGGTCAATCGCGGGCAAGTCATCCGGCGCCTCTCCGACAACCGTGACGATCTGGTGATCATGTCGATGGTGCCGCAGGACATGGGCCTGGAATTCCTGCCGTTTCTGAACAACCCGATCGTGGCCGTGGCGCCGCCGGATCACCCGCTGTGTCACATGGGCCCGCTGCGCTTGCAAGATCTGGAGCCATACACCCTCCTGCTGCGCGAACCCGGCTCAGGTACGCGGATGGCGTGTGAAGAATATTTCAAAGAGAAACGCGTGCACTTCAACCAGACGCAGGAAGTCTCGTCAGCCGAAGCTCAGCGCGAATGTGTGCTGGCGGGTCTGGGCGTGGCGTTGTTGACGCGCCACGCCCTGAACCTTGAGTTGGCGACGGGTGGATTGATCGAGCTGCCCGTCGAGGAGCTGCCGCTGTACCGCAGCTGGTGCCTGGTGCAAGCCAAGGCGAAAAGGCTGTCACCGGTGGCGCACGCGTTCCTTGCGTTTGTTCGCAGCGAGCGAGTGCAGATTAGCGCGCTGGTTGAGCGTTTCGCCGCGAAGCTGCCGGTGATGCCTGCCAGTAGTTGAGTTCCAGATCGTCAGGAATATCACCGATCTCAGCCAGAAGCTGGCGACGTTCGCAGCGATCTTCGATAGCGCGGCGGAACACCATGCGGCGCTGATCTTCTTGCTGACGGCGGGTTTTGACGGCGCTGTTGCGTTCTTCGTAGGGCTGGGCCATTTCGAGTCTCCCAAGGCGATTACGGGAGCTTCAAGATAGGCGCGAGGGATGACGGTTTGGCGGCGGGAGGGTTACAGGGAGATGAAATTGTCGTCGCTCCCGTGGCGAGGGAGCTTGCTCCCGCTCGGCTGCGCAGCAGTCGCCGAACCTTAAACGCGATCCAACCGACATACCGCGGAGAATGTTTCTTTGGGCCGCTTCGCAGCCCAGCGGGAGTAAACTCCCTCGCCACAGGGGCCGTGTCGGCTGGGAATCAATCGTCCAGGGCTTTGACCGACTTGGGCGACAACCGCAAGCTGCGCAGGCTGCGTTTGACGCTCTTGAGGTGGTTCACCAGGCTAGGCCCTCTAGCCATTGCCACGCCCATCGCCAACACGTCGATCACCACAAGGTGGGCGATGCGCGACGTCAGCGGTGTATAAATCTCGGTGTCTTCATGCACATCGATCGCCAGATTAACGGTCGACAATTCAGCCAACGGTGTCTGGCTCGGACACAAGGTGATCAACGAGGCACCGCTTTCGCGCACCAGGTTCGCGGTGATCAACAGGTCTTTCGAGCGGCCGGACTGGGATATGCAAATCGCCACGTCCGTCGGCTTCAACGTCACCGCCGACATCGCCTGCATATGTGGGTCGGAATAGGCCGCGGCCGTCAGCAGCAAGCGGAAGAACTTATGCTGGGCATCCGCCGCCACCGCGCCGGAAGCACCAAACCCGTAGAACTCGACGCGCTGCGCCTGGGACATGAGCGTCACGGCGCGCTGCAACTCCACCGGGTCCAGGCGCTCGCGAACTTCCATCAGCGTATGCAGGGTGGTGTCGAAAATTTTCAGGCTGTAGTCGGCGACTGAATCATCTTCATGAATCGCGAACTGGCCAAAACTCGCGCCAGCCGCGAGGCTTTGCGCAAGCTTGAGCTTCAAATCCTGAAATCCGGAGCAACCGATGGCGCGGCAGAACCGCACGATGGTCGGCTCACTGATACCCACGCTGTGGGCCAGGTCGGCCATGGAACTGTGCATCACTGCCGCAGGGTCAAGCAGCACGTGGTCGGCGACCTTGAGCTCCGACTTGCGTAAGAGGTGGCGAGACTGGGCGATGTGTTGCAGCAGATTCAAAGGGCTGGACTCTTTGTTATTGGCAGGGGCCGGGGATGTAGCGCGCTTGTAGTTATACTACATGAATCGGCTTTTTGCCTGCCCAATGCGTAACCTGATCCCTCGATTTCAGGCGAGCTCGCTCCATGTAGCGCTCATTCCGGCGGCCGGTCGCCTCAACGGAATGTCGATTGAAAGAATTACGTCAGCAACTCAGTTACGTTCTGCGGGCCTCTAGTCTTTTTAATTAAATCACCCAATCACGGGCTTATTAATTTTACAAACTTACAAATGAAGTCAACTGACCACTGTAACTACTGTGTTTAAGTCGATATATTTATCTGGCAGGACGCACATTCACTAAATGACAGGAGTTATATAACATGACCATTAAAACAACCGGCTGGACCGCACAAATTGACCGCAGGCCAGGCACTCAGTCTTTTCGCACCTTTGGCACTGTAACCGTTGCCAACAGCGGCATTACGCCGAAACTGGTGTTCATGCCACTGCAAGACAAATCCTTTAACCTGCGCCTCGAACTGGTATTGGAAAAAGCTGATGGCATGTCGCTACAAGCATTAACCGACAAGTATGTTGAATATAAAACGCTCGGCAACTCCAATGTCACCGGCGTGAGCATTTTCTTTGAAGGCAAACTACTGCAGCATGTCAATATCGAATTGATAAACCCTTAATACGTTTTCATGCATCAACGCTTCCTGTCAGAGGGCTAACGCCTCTGACGGGAAGTTATTTCAGCATTGCCAGATCCTGATTGCGCAACAACACCGCCAACCCTTCTGCCTCTATCGGTTTGCTGATCAGATACCCCTGCACCTCATCGCAACGCTGCACCTTGAGAAAATCCAGCTGCTCCTGCCGCTCGACCCCCTCCGCCACTACCTTCAACGACAAACCATGGGCCATGGCAATGATCGCTCGGGTGATTTCTGCATCCGCACTACCCTCACTCAGGCCGCGGATAAACGCCTGATCGATTTTTACGTAATCGACAGGAATGCGTTTCAGGTAGCTCAGGGATGAATACCCCGTACCGAAATCATCGATAGCCAGTTTTACCCCGAGGTCGCGCAGCTGCTGAAAGGTAGAAATGATGTGCTCGACGCTGTCGAGCAATTGGCTTTCCGTCAGCTCCAGTTCCAGGCAATGCGGTTCCAGGCCTGTTTCTTCCAGCACCTGGCGAACAAGACTGACGAGCTTTCCTTGGCGCAGTTGATGCACCGAAAGGTTGACCGACACCCGAATCGGTTCAAGCCCCTGACGTTGCCACTCACAAGCTTGCCAACACGCCTGACGCAACACGAACTCACCGATCGCGCCAATCAATCCGGTTTCTTCGGCAAGCCCGATGAACTCTGCAGGTGGCACGCGCCCCATGCTCGGGTGATCCCAGCGCACCAAGGCTTCGGCGGCATTCAGTCGACCGGAAGCCAGGCAAAGTTTGGGTTGGTAAAACACTTTGAGCTGCTTTTCTTCAACCGCTTTGCGCAGTTGGTTTTCGAGCTGCAAACGCTCCAGTGTGCTGGCCTGGAGACTTTCGGTGTAGAACTGGAAATTGTTCCCGCCCAAATGTTTTGCGTGCTGCATGGCAATGTTTGACTGACTCACAAGCGCAGAAATTTCCCGGGCATTGTCCGGAAACATGCTGATGCCCATGGACGCGCTGACCACCAGTTCATGACCCTCAACTGTTATCGGCAATCTCAACTTGGTCGACAACCGCGTCGCCACACGTGCCAGGCTCGACAAATTGCCATAAGCGTCGAATAGCACGGCAAACTCGTCGCCCGACAAGCGCGCGATGGTGTCCGCCTCGGGTAACGCATTGATCAGCCGGCGGGCCATTTTCTGCAGCAACTGATCGGCCACTTCATGGCCAAGGCTGTCGTTGAGCAACTTGAAGCGGTCCAGATTGATGTGCAGCAACGCCAGACTGCGTCCGCCCTGACGCACGCGCTGATGAGCCTCACGCAGACGTTCGCGGAACAGCGACCGGTTGGCCAGCCCTGTGAGCTCATCGTAATGGGTCAGGTAACGCATACGTTCTTCGGATTCTCGACGCGCCGAGAGATCAGCGAAGAAGCCGACGATATGGCTGACATGTCCCCGATCATCGCGCACCGCATTCAATTGCAGCCATTGCGGATACAGCTCGCCATTCTTGCGGGTTTCAACCAGCTCACCCTGCCAACTGCCATGCTGCTCCAGTCCATGACGAATGGCCGCGTAATGACGACGGGCATCCCGACTGCACGGCAACTCGACGACATTGCGTCCAAGCATGTCGTTGATGTCATAACCGGTTACGCGGCTGAACGCCTGATTGACCGCGATCAGGGTGTAATCAGGGTCGAAGATCACAATGCCTTCACTGGCCGCTTCAAACACCGTCGCCGCCAGTTGTCGCTGTGCTTCCTGACCTTTGCTGACACTGATGTCGCGGCGCGTGCCGACCATGCGCAACACCCGGCCACTTTCGCTGCGTTCAACGGCTCGCCCGCGATCCTCGATCCAGACCCAATGCCCATCGCCGTGACGCACGCGATACTCGATCTGATAATCCTCGCTGCGGCCCTTCAAATGCTCCACCAGCGCTCGTTTCAACGATGGCAAGTCTTCGGGGTGCAAGCGCGGGTTCAGGTGACTGAGCAATGCCGTCACATACTCCGGAGCAATCCCGAACAGCTCCTCGAGTTGGGTGTGATGGACCTCATCGGTTTGCAGGTTCCAGTCCCACAACCCCAGCTCACTGGCCTTCAGGGCCAACGCAAGACGCGCTTCGCTTTTGCTGAGGGCCTGATTGGCGGCGTCCAGTTCAAGGCTGCGTTGCGCCACGCGGCTTTCCAGTTCGATCTGGATTTCCCGCAGCTCATCTTCTGCACGGCGCCTTTGCTCAATCTCCTTGGCCAGCGTTTGATTCAGCCGATCGCCGATGCTTTGCGCCTGCTGCAGATGTTCGATCAGTGCCTGGTTCTGGAAACGTCGCAACAAGCCGCGATCGATCAGCCGGTTGACCTGCCAGGCGACCACGCTCAGGGCGCCAAGTAAAATCAACCCGAACCAGCCCCAACCCTGCTCTTGCTCGTCGCCCCCCCAGAACAGATAGGCGATGGCCGGCAACAGACAGGGCAAGGTAAAGGAGAGAAACGCCGGCAGGCTCACCGCATAAGCCACGCTGGCGGACAACGCGGCAGCGCCGATCAGACCGAATACCCAGGCCTGCTGTATGAAGTTGTCCGCCGGTACGAGGGCAATGCCAGCGCCCGCCAGGGTGAGACCGGTGAGGCTCGAGCCAAGGAGAAACATGCGCCGCCAGACGGGATGAGCCTGACGATTGGGAATCGCCGAATCGAAGGCCGCGACCTGAATCACCCGCAACGCCACCAGCGACAGCAACCAGACCAGCCAGACACTGACCAGAAAATATCGTTGAGGACTCCAGAGCAGGCCGGCACAGACCAGGCCATTGATCAGCATGAACAGCGTGGGCAACAGGGACCCCTGATAAAGCAGGCGCGTGCGCTCCACCGCCATTTCCATGGCGTACTGTTTACGGATAACCCGGGGCTCCACGGTGGGGCCCGACAGGTCGGAGCTGAGGGTCATAGGCAATGTTCTTGTTCTTATAATGATGAGCATGGGCCCGAAACGTCGAGGGAGCATACACAAGCGAGTGCCCGGACCAAACTGCTTCGGATCATGAAAAATCCGAAATCCGTCCCCCGATTCGTCTCTGGAAAGCCCCCGAGCGAGCCCCGCCAGCGCTTGCAGCCAGTGACCGACCGGTCGTCATTCGTGCCTCTTTCATCGGTAAATGCAAAGCTCGGTTTGCCCGGTGTGACGGCGCACCCTAGAATGCCCCGATGCGCGATGATCTCTCCCTTCTGCTGAACTCCCTCAACGATGCCCAACGCCAGGCCGTAGCTGCCTCCGTGGGTCGTCAGTTGGTCCTGGCCGGTGCTGGTTCCGGTAAAACCCGAGTGCTGGTGCACCGTATCGCCTGGTTGATCCAGGTCGAAAACGCCTCGCCTCACTCGATCCTGTCGGTGACCTTCACCAACAAGGCCGCTGCCGAGATGCGCCATCGCATCGAGCAACTGATGGGGCTCAACCCGGCCGGCATGTGGGTGGGCACTTTCCACGGGCTGGCGCACCGCTTGCTGCGGGCGCACTGGCAGGAAGCCGGCCTGAGCCAGACCTTCCAGATTCTCGACAGCGACGACCAGCAACGGCTGGTCAAGCGGGTGATCCGCGAGCTCGGCCTGGATGAACAACGCTGGCCCGCTCGTCAGGCCCAGTGGTTCATCAACGGCCAGAAAGACGAAGGGTTGCGTCCACAACACATTCAAGCCAGCGGCGATCTGTTCCTGGCGACCATGCGCAGCATTTATGAAGCCTATGAGGCCGCGTGCTTGCGCGCAGGCGTCATCGACTTCTCCGAATTGCTGCTGCGCGCCCTCGACCTGTGGCGCGATCACCCAGGGCTGCTCGCGCATTATCAGAAGCGCTTCCGGCACATTCTGGTGGACGAATTCCAGGACACCAACGCCGTGCAATACGCCTGGTTGCGCCTACTGGCCAAAGGCGGCGACAGCCTGATGGTGGTTGGTGACGACGATCAGTCGATCTATGGCTGGCGCGGGGCGAAAATCGAAAATATCTATCAATACTCCGATGATTTCCCGGATGCGCAAACCATTCGTCTGGAGCAGAACTACCGCTCCACCGCCGGCATCCTCAAGGCAGCCAATGCCCTGATTGCCAACAACACCGGGCGCATGGGCAAAGAATTGTGGACCGATGGCGGCGAAGGCGAAGCGATCAACCTTTACGCCGCGTTCAACGAACACGATGAAGCTCGCTACGTTGTCGAAACAATCGAAAGCGCGCTGAAAACGGGCTTGGCTCGCAGTGATATCGCGATTCTGTACCGCTCCAACGCCCAGTCGCGCGTTTTGGAAGAAGCCTTGCTCCGCGAGCGCATTCCCTATCGGATTTACGGCGGGCAGCGCTTCTTCGAGCGGGCAGAAATCAAAAACGCCATGGCTTACCTGCGTTTGCTGGAAGGTCGGGGCAACGATGCTGCCCTGGAGCGGGTGATCAACGTTCCGGCCCGTGGCATCGGCGAAAAAACCGTCGAAGCGATTCGTGACCATGCGCGCCACAGCGATGTGTCGATGTGGGAAGCCATGCGTCTGCTGGTGGCCAACAAAGGCCTGACCGGTCGGGCTGCGGGTGCCTTGGGGGCTTTTATCGAACTGATCGAGAATCTCGCCGCCAAGTGCATGGAAATGCCTCTGCACTTGATGACTCAGACCGTCATCGAGCAATCCGGGCTGATCGCTTATCACGAAGCCGAAAAAGGTGAGAAAGGCCAGGCCCGGGTAGAAAACCTTGAGGAACTGGTCAGCGCCGCTCGCAACTTCGAGAACGCCGAAGAAGACGAGGACCTGTCGCCACTGGCGGCGTTCCTCGGCCACGCATCGCTGGAGGCAGGTGATACTCAGGCCGACGAGCATGAAGACAGCATTCAGTTGATGACGCTGCACAGCGCCAAAGGGCTGGAGTTTCCTTATGTGTTCCTGGTGGGCATGGAGGAGGGTCTGTTCCCGCACAAGATGAGCCTGGAAGAACCCGGTCGTCTTGAGGAAGAGCGTCGTCTGGCCTATGTCGGTATTACCCGGGCGATGCAGAATCTGGTGATGACCTATGCCGAAACGCGGCGCCTGTATGGCAGCGAGACCTACAACAAGGTGTCGCGTTTCGTGCGCGAAGTGCCCAAAGGCCTGATTCAGGAAGTGCGGTTGTCCAATAGCGTCAGCCGTCCTTTCGGTGGAGGCCAGCAGCAGAGCTCCAGCAGCCTGTTTGGCGGTAGCGAGATTCCGGATACCGGATTCAGTCTTGGCCAGGCAGTGCGGCATTCGGTATTTGGGGAGGGTGTGATCCTGAACTTCGAAGGTGCTGGCGCTCAGGCTCGCGTCCAGGTGAATTTCAGCGAAGGCAGTAAATGGCTGATGCTGGGTTATGCGAAGCTGGAAGCGATCTAACCCGAACGTGATTCCATATGGGAGCAATGCTTGCTCGCGAAGAACGATAACGCGGTCTCTTGATAGACCGTGCTGTTGCCATCGCGAGCAAGCTTTGCTCCTACAAAGGCCAATTCCTACCGAACTTATCCACTCCTCCTACAGACCAAAGTTAACAGGCCTTATTGCGCTGACTGAAGCTGAACCCAACCTGTCAGGCAAAAGCCCGAAACACTCTGCCGCTAGCCAGTAACACTTCAGCTGTGCAACATGGCGCGCGTGCCTTCCACAAATGGGAATTCCCTTTATGAAACGTTTTCTTAGCATCGCCATGGCGTTGTGCATCGGCCTGACGATGAGCCTGGACGCCAACGCCAAGCGCTTTGGTGGCGGCAAGAGCTCCGGCGCTGCGCCGACTCACCAGACCAGCCAAATGGCTCCTTCTTCTGCTGCAGGCGGCGCTGCGGCCACTGCAGGCGCAGCCGGTGCCGCTGGCGCTGCTGCAAAAGCCGGTGGCGCTTCGCGCTGGCTCGGCCCTCTGGCCGGTATCGCTGCCGGTGGCCTGCTGGCTTCCATGTTCATGGGCGGTGGCTTCCAGGGCATGCAGATCTTCGACATCCTGATCATGGCTGTCATTGCGTTCCTGATCTTCCGTTTCATCGCCGCTCGTCGTCGCAAGCAGCAAGAGCACATGGCTCCGGCTGGTCACGCACCGATGCAGCGTGAAGTGTTCGAACAAAAGCCTGCTGGCGGTTCGATCTTTGGCGGTTCGGCAGCTCCTGTAGCCGCTCGTCCGGTGATCAATGCACCAGCCTGGTTCAATGAACAGAGCTTCATCGAAGCGGCCCGCAACCACTTCCAGTCCTTGCAGCAGCACTGGGACGCGAACGAAATGGACAAGATTGCCGAGTTCGTGACCCCGCAATTGCTGGAGTTCCTGAAGCGCGAACGTGCCGATCTGGGCGACGCTTTCCAGTCCACCTACATTGACAACCTCAATGTGCAACTGGACGGCGTGGATGATCGTGCGGACAAGACCATCGCGACCCTGACCTTCAGCGGCGTGTCGAAAACTTCGCGCTTCGACCAGGGCGAAGTGTTCAGCGAGAGCTGGAACATGGAACGTCCGCAGGGCGAAAACCAGCCTTGGCTGGTGGCCGGTATCCGCCAGAACGGCTGATCCCTTCTGCGTTAAGCATGTTGTAATGAAAACCCCGGACTCGTCCGGGGTTTTCTATTTCGCGGTTGCATCTATACCAAGCTACTGTATAAACCGCCCCAACTAAACCGCGCCATCAAGCAAGAGGATCCCGGACGTGGAAGAAATCATCGAACAACTGCGTGAAGCCAACGAACCGGTACCGGTCCCCTTGGAGCTGCCTGACGAAGACCAGTTGGTGGAAATCGAAGAACAACTGTTCATCGACATTCCATTTGTCTTCAGAGAATTTTTGCTGACCGTCAGTGACGTGGTCTACGGCAGCCTGGAACCCGTGACGGTCACCGATCCGCAATCCCACACCTACTTGCCAGACGTTGCCGCTAATGCCTGGGATGCCGGTGTCGATCGCAGCATGATCCCGATCTGTCAGGACGGTGACGACTACTACCTCGTTGAAGAGGATGGCACCGTGGTGCTGTGGCAGGCTGAAGAAGAGCTGATTGCCGAAGAAACCTGGGAATCGGTCTGGCACTGGGCGCGGGACGTCTGGCTGGAAAGCTGAAACACCCCAAGTGATTTTTGTAGCAGCCGGACGCAGGCTGCGCCAGCTGCTGCAAAATCAGTGGCCGGACGCATCCTTGTGGTTGTCCAGGGTTTCCAGCAAGGCCACCTGCATCCGCGTGTGTACGCGGATGAACCAGCGCCAGAGCAGCGCCGCTACGGCCGCCGCCACCACCGCAACCAGCATCAGCAACTTGTTGGTCGGCAGAATACTGGCCGACAAGGCTGCCAGCAGCAGGAAAATCACCAACAGCGAAAGGATCGGTATCACTTCGGAGATCACCCGACGCACTCGCTGTGTATGACGACCCGCCATCTCAGGCTTCACGCCCATCTCTGCCAACAGCATCGATAGCGCCTTGAGCTTGCGATAGGCCGCGATCAGGAACGGCAGCGACAGTATCAACGCCCCGCCCCAGATCAGTGCTTTCTGCCAGCTCGGATCACTGATCCAGTCCTGTAGATACGCAGACATTCGCTCGGCAAAAAAAGCGCCCGAGAAGAAAATCGCGATCACCAGCGCCAGATTGACACCCACCTGCAACAAAATCCGCCTAATCATCGACGCCAGCAGGGCACCCTCGCCCTGTGGCTGAATGCTGCGCAGCCATTCGCCGTACATTCCCAACACCCGGCCGAGCCGCTGCGGCATTACAGCGGCCAGCTTGATCGACAGCGGATCGGCCGCGCGGATCAAATAGGGCGTCAGCAAGGTGGTGATCACCGAGACTGCAACGGCCACGGGATACAGGAAGTTACTGGTGACCTGCAGCGTCATGCCCAGTGCCGCGATGATGAAAGAGAACTCCCCAATCTGTGAAAGCCCCATCCCGACGCGCAGTGACGTGCGCCCGTCATTGCCGGCGATAAACGCGCCGAGACCACAAGAGAGCATTTTTCCCAACACCACGGCCACGGTGATCACCGCGATTGGCCAGGCGTATTGCAGCAGGATCAGCGGATCGAGCATCAGCCCGATGGCCACAAAGAAGATGGCACTGAATAAATCGCGCACCGGTTCGATCAAGCGCTCGATCTTCAGCAATTGCCGGGATTCAGCCATGATCGCGCCGATCAGGAACGCGCCGAGCACCATGCTGTATTCGAGCTTGACCACTAACAGACAGAAGCCGAAACACAGCCCCAACACGGTGATCAGCAGCATCTCGTTGCTTTCGAATTTGGCCACATAAGCCAACAAACGCGGGACCAGCAGAATACCGATCACCAGCGCGACAATCATGAACAGCGACAGTTTGCCGACCGTGGAAAAGACTTCGCCGGAACTCACCGTACCGCTGACTGCGATACTCGACAGCAAAGCGATAATGCCAATACCAAGGATGTCCTCCACGATCAGTACACCGAAGATCAGTTGCGCAAAGCGCTCATTCTTCATCTTCAGATCGTTGAGCGCCTTGACGATGATCGTGGTCGAGGAAATGGCCAGGATCGCGCCGAGGAACAGGGAATCCATGGTGTTCCAGTCGAACCATCGGCCGATTTCGTAGCCGATCCAGATCATCAGCACGATTTCCAGGAATGCGGCGATAAACGCGGTGGCGCCGACCTTGAACAGCTTGCGCAGGCTGAATTCCAGGCCCAGGCAAAACATCAGGAATATCACCCCGAGTTCAGCGAGTGTCTTGATGGTTTCCTCATCGTGGATGAGGCCGAACGGCGGTGTATGCGGTCCGATGATGAAACCGGCGACGATATACCCCAGGACTACCGGCTGTTTAAGCCGATGAAACAACACGGTGACCACACCGGCGACCAGCATGATGACTGCCAGATCCTGAATAAAACTGATCGCATGCATGGCGTGGGCTCCTTGAGACAGACTTTCGGAGGTTAACACCGCGACTTCCGCCAGAAAGGCGGTGCAATATATGGAAACAGATAGATCGCGCGTGACGGCAGCCATGCGCCCGGCGTCCCGATAACAGTCGGTTTGAAAAAGCTGACCAGGCACCCGTAGAGGTGCACTCCTTCATCACTGCCTTGAACCGTGAGAACGCTATGGAACCCGGAAACGCCCAACTGTCGATGACGGTATTGATGACCCCCGACATGGCCAACTTCTCTGGCAATGTTCACGGCGGCACACTGCTCAAATACCTGGACGAAGTCGCCTACGCCTGCGCCAGCCGTTATGCCGGTCGCTACGTGGTGACGCTCTCGGTGGATCAGGTTATTTTTCGCGAGCCGATCCATGTCGGCGAACTGGTGACCTTCCTGGCGTCGGTCAACTACACCGGCAACACCTCGATGGAGGTGGGTATCAAGGTCGTGACCGAGAACATTCGTGAGCGCTCGGTACGTCACACCAACAGCTGTTTTTTCACCATGGTCGCCGTGGATGACCAGCGCAAACCGGCCGCCGTCCCGCCACTGCAACCGCAGAACAGTGAGGACAAGCGTCGTTTTATGCAGGCACAGCAGCGTCGGCAGATCCGTCAGGAACTGGAAAAGCGTTATCAGGAAATAAAAGGCGACGCTTGAAGTAAAGATCGTCCGAACGCGGGCCGCGTTCGGACGATTTTAGTCATTACAGACTTATCGCCGTCGCCTCGAACCGCACCCGCGGATGAGCGATCCGGTCCTGGGCCCGCACCAGTTCCAGCTCGTAGCTTGCGCACGCCTGGGTCTCCAGCAACACTTCATGCACCGCGGACGCAGTGAATTCAAATGCAGCCACCAGGCTGTCGCCCAACAGCACGCGCGCCAGGAACAACCCTGAAGTCAGGTCACCAACGCCCACCGGCTGACGCGGGAACGCCAACAATGGTCGACGCAAATGCCAGCTGTTCTCCGCCGTTACCAGCAACATTTCGAAGACATCTGCCGGTTTTCCAGGGTAGTCCAGATGCTTGACCAACACCGCTTTCGGACCACGCGCCAATAGCGTTCGCGCCATGGCGAGGCAGTCGAACAGCGACTGCGGCTTGCGCCCCGAGAAGCTGTCCAGCTCAAGCTGGTTTGGACACATGAAGTCCGCGACGGCCGCCGCCTCTTGCAGCAGGAAATCGCTGACCTCCGCCGGCACGCTGCACCCCTTCTCCGGGTGCCCCATTACCGGGTCGCATAAATACAACGCCTTGGGATTCATCGACTTGATTCGCGCCACACCGGTCAGGATCGCGCGCCCCTGAGCCGCACTGCCAAGGTAGCCGGAGAGCACAGCATCGCAGTTACCCAGCTCACCGATTGCCGCGATCCCTTCGACCAGCTCGGGAATCTGGTGCGGCGCCAACACCTCACCGGCCCACTGGCCGTATTGGGTGTGGTTGGAGAACTGCACGGTATTGAGCGGCCATACATTCACCCCGATCCGCTGCATCGGGAATACCGCGGCGCTGTTACCGGCGTGGCCGAACACCACGTGGGACTGGATGGCAAGTAGATGGGGCGTACGTTTCATGCGGTGAGTCTTCCGTACAACGATTGAAATTAGAGCCGCGCAGTATGCGACTAAACGCAGCCTGTACGACAGACCGGCGACGCAGTTAAGCTGGCACTATCTTGTTGGAGCACCCTGTTGATGCTGACCCTCGGAAATATCTTAGTGTTGATGCTGCTGGCCACTGCTGGCGCGTGGCTTTGGCACAACCATGGCCTGCGCGAGCGCGCGCTGGAGCGGGTCAAGCAGCATTGCGGCAAGCTTGGCATCGAGCTGCTGGACGGTAACGTCGCATTGAAAAAAATCGGATTTATCAAAGACGCAAACGGCAAACGGCGTTTGGCCAGGGTCTATAACTTCGAGTTCACCGTGACGGGCGAAGCCCGCCACAACGGCACCATTACCCAGTTCGGCGCCCACAGCGCGCAAATAGAGCTGGCGCCCTACCCGATGCCCTTCGACGATACCGCGGCGGTGGTCGATGTGGTGAAACCACGGGCCGAGGTGATCGAGCTAAGCCAGTGGCGGCAAGAGCACACCAAGTGGCGTCCTTAAGTAAAAAGATCGTCCGAACACAGGCCCGGGCCGCGTTCGGACGATCTTTTGATCTTTAAATCACTCGACACCCAGCCATACCTTTCTGCAACGAATCCAGGTCCTGCGCCTCACTGAAAATCAGCTCTATCCGCGAATCCTGTCGCCATTCGCTGGGTTGCCAGTCCAGCGTTGAGTTATCCAGCGCGTTGCCCGATACCCATCCCTCAACACTGTGGATCACCATCTTGGCACGCTGCCAGTCGAGGCTTTCAAGCCATCGATCCACTCGCGCGGCATCAAATATCTGACCTGGATGCCAACGCCAGCCGATGCTCCAGCCGCCCGCCTGTTGCTGACTCAAACAGATCGGTATCGCAGGATCAGTCCAGATCGCCGGCATCTGCGCCAATCCTTTGGGTGCAATAAAGTAATCCACACCTGCTTCAGCCTTCGCATCAAGACCCGGTAAAGCATTCAAGGGCAGTACACCTTGCTGCGTCCAGTACAGCGGCATGGCTGGCAGCCGCTCGATGATGCGCGCTCGATCATCCTCACCCAGCGCCTCAGACTTGTTCAGCAACAACAGACCAGCGCTGCTCAGGGCCTCTTGTTGCGATTGAGGGAGCGATTTACCGGCGGCGAGTGCCTGAGCATCCAGTACCAGCAAACACGGCTGAACCGCCAACACTCCCAGCCACGGCGCCTCACTCAACTGCCGGAGTAGTTGTGCCGGATGCCCCAACCCCGACGGCTCGATGAACAGCCGATCAGGCCGCGCCTTGCGTAACAAACGTCCCAGCCCGACCTGAAAAGGCGCACCGTTTACGCAACACAAACACCCTCCGGCCACTTCACCCAGTGCGATACCATCGGCGTCCTGGGTCAACAACGCAGCGTCGAGGCCGATCTGGCCGAACTCGTTGATCAGCACCGCCCAGCGCTCACCGGCAGGCCGTTGAGTCAGCAGGTGCCTGATGGTGCTGGTCTTGCCGGCGCCCAATGGGCCAGCAATGACATGGGTAGGAATGTTCTGCAGCATGGTTGAAGGGTTCTGAGGAGGTAGAAAATGCGGTTGATGGGATGGTCGTTACTGCTAGCGCTTACTTCAGGCGAGGCGCTGGCCCAGGCATGTGTGGTACATAGCACAGGTGTACGACTCGACGTAAAAGTTTGTCAGCAGAACCGCAACATCCCGGAGAAGCTCTTCGCCAACGGGTTCTGCCAGCCGAATCTACCAGGGCAAACAGTCGACGTGCAGTACGTGGATGAATGTCCCACCGGGGCGTTTGGCGTCTGCAGCAATGCCCAAGTCGCCAATATGCCTTACCGGCAGGATATTCACTATTACGGTATAGCCACCGATGCGGCCTATTTGAAGCCGTTTTGCGAAGCCCAAAGCCAGGGAAACTGGCTCAAGCCATGACCCCTCAGGCGACCTCCTCGTACCACGGGCCAAACGGATCCGCCAGCAGTCGCCATCCCTCTTCGCCCAGTTTCATTTCGTCGTCAGTCAGCAGGCACTGGTCGAGTTGTTCGTTCAGTTGATCGAAGTCGATGTTCTGGCCAATGAACACCAGTTCCTGACGGCAATCACCTGAGGCGGCCGTCCAGTTCTTCATAATATCGGCAGTAGTTTCTGCGTCCTGTGGCCACTGGTTTTTCGGTACAAAACGCCACCAGCGCCCGGCGTAACCATAGCGCATCAAACCACCCGCTTGAGACCAGCTACCGGCGTCCATGTGCTTGCTCGCCAGCCAGAAGAACCCTTTGGAGCGCAGCAGCTTGCCGTTCTCCCACGATCCGTTGATGAACTCGAAAAACCGCTGCGGGTGAAAGGGCCTCCTCGCCCGATAAGCAGTGGAAGCAATGCCGTATTCCAGCGTTTCCGGCACGTGCGCGCCCCGCAGCTCCTGCAACCAGCCGGGTGCCTGGGAGGCCTTCTCGAAATCGAAGCGCCCCGTATTGAGGATCCTTTTCAGAGGGATTTCACCCATTACCATCGGGATGATCTGTGCCTGTGCATTAAGCCGTTCAAGAATCGCGATCAATTCCTCGCGCGCGCTGCTGCTGATAAGGTCGATCTTGCTGATGAGAATGACGTCGGCGAACTCGATCTGTTCGATCAACAGATCCGTGATGGATCGCTCGTCTGCCTCGCCCAGGGTTTCACCACGGGACGCAAGGCTTTCAGCGGCCTGGTAGTCGATCAGGAAGTTCACGCCGTCAACGACGGTGACCATGGTATCGAGCCGCGCAATGTCAGCCAGGCTCTGCCCGTCTTCGCCGCGAAAGGTGAAGGTTTCTGCCACCGGCAAGGGCTCTGAGATCCCCGTGGATTCAATCAACAGGTAATCAAACCGACCCTCCTTAGCGAGTTTGCTTACCTCCTCCAGCAAGTCTTCGCGAAGGGTGCAGCAGATGCAGCCGTTGCTCATTTCCACGAGTTTTTCTTCGGCGCGATTGAGGCTGACGTCGCGCTGTACTTCGCTGCCATCAATATTGATCTCGCTCATGTCGTTCACGATCACGGCGACGCGCAGGTTCTCGCGGTTACGCAATACGTAGTTGAGGAGCGTGCTTTTACCGGCGCCGAGAAAACCCGACAAGACGGTGACGGGGAGACGATGGGGCATCAGGCATTCCTCATAAGGGGTACGCGGGTCAGTGGAGCCAGTTCAGGAAAAAGGCGTAGGCGAGTTTAATGTAATAACATAACATGTCAAACTCGCTTCCATGATGGACCTGCTTATGAATGCGCTGACTTTGCCGGATATCGCCATCCAGCCCTCTCGCCAATCTCTGCCACTCGATTGGGTCGGCATGTGCGGCATTGCACTTCCAGTCTTGATTAACGGGCAGCAACTCGCTGCAAAAGTTGACGCAGGCGTGAGTCTCGACAATGAAGAGGCGCGAGGCATCCACATGTCACGGTTGTATCTGGCGCTGGAAATGCTTGAGAACGATCAGCTGACACCTGCGTTATTGCACAGAATATTAGAGCGTTTCATCGACACGCATGAGGAGCTTTCCAACAACGCCTATCTCAATATTCACACGGACTTGCTGCTAAAAAGACCGGCACTGATCAGCCCACTGAGCGGATGGAAAGCCTATCCGGTTATCATTCGGGCAAGTCTGAAAAATGGATTGTTCCACGTGGAACTATCAATAGACGTGTCTTACTCCTCGACATGTCCCTGCTCGGCAGCGCTGGCACGGCAATTAATCCAGCAACAATTTGCCAATGATTTCGGGGAGAAGTCACTCAATCTCGATGACGTATTGAATTGGCTTGGCTCTACAAACGGCATCGTTGCGACGCCTCACAGCCAACGCAGCACCGCACATTTGCGGTTGCGTTTGAACGATGACTGCAATGCGCTTCCGCTGATCGCGATCATCAATGACGCAGAAATGGCGCTCGGCACTGCGGTTCAAACCGCGGTTAAACGCGCCGACGAGCAAGCCTTCGCCTTGGCCAACGGCCAGAACCTGATGTTCTGCGAAGACGCGGCTCGACGCCTGCACGGCGCTCTTAAATGCGTTCCAACTATCAATGCTTTCCACCTGCGGATCATTCACGCAGAAAGTCTGCACGCCCACGATGCCGTTGCAGAAAGCCGATGGAATTGGGAGGCCACATAATCCGATAACGGAGCGCGGCCTTCCCGTTCCCATCACCTTTGGATCAGGCTCGCGGTTTCACCGTCCCGCAGTCCTGACCCAACCACACAGCTCGGCTCTCCAGACTGCCCTTCTGCTGGATACCCGTGGCGTTGAACGTGCCGTTCACCTTGGTGGTGAACTCGCGATCACTGAGGAAGGTGGCAACGCCGGCGCCTTGTGCTTTCGGACAGCTGAAGCGGAATTTCCACTGGTTGCCACTGCGATCAGTGATTTCCTGTTTGCAGCCCGATTGTGGGTCAGTGAGCGGAATGTTATCCGTCTTCACCTGCTCCGGTGTGAGGCACGCGCGTATACCTTTGCCACCCATGGTGATCCCCTGCTTTTCCAGCTGAGCGCGCTGTTCAGGGGTCATCTGACCTTGCAACTGACCAAGGATCAACTGCAGATCCGGCAGGTTCTGGTCATCGACCTTCATGTTGCTGGTGGTCAATTCCCACAAACCGGGCTGAAGCATCTGTGCCTGAGCGGCCAGAGGAAGTGCCAAACCCAACGCCATGGCCAAACCCAGAAGACGAACGTTCATCGAGTAACTCCTGATCAGTAGTGGCCGTTAGACGTCAGCCACAGGCATCGGTTCATGGGCCATTTAATTAGCGACATTCTGCACGGAACATGGTCTGTTAAGCACTGAATCTTCAGGAGCAAGGCTGCCCCATGGATTATTTTGGACCACACATTTTCGGCTACATGATTGCACTGCTTCACACGCTTGGCTCGATCGCCGCCGTCCACGCCGTGCTGACCGTACGCACCGCACAGGGATCCATCGCCTGGGCCCTCTCGCTGGTGTTCATTCCCTACCTGACGTTAATTCCCTACCTGGTTTTTGGTCGCAGCACCTTCGACGGCTATATCAAGGCGCGTCGCCAAGCCAACGAAGAGATGCGCAAAGCGATCTCCGAGCTGAACTGGCGCCCTTGGGTAGAAGAAGCGCTCACCGCACGCGCCTCGAACGCCTATGCGTCGTTACGAGCAATGCCCAAGCTGGGGCGCATGCCGTGCCTGGCCAACAATGAAGTCAGCTTGCTGATCAACGGTCAGGCTACGTTCGAAGCAATCTTCGACGCTATCAGCCACGCCAAAGAAGCGGTTCTGATCCAGTTCTTCATCATCCACGACGACCGTCTCGGCCAGCGCCTGCAAAACCTTTTACTGAAGAAAGCCGCTGAAGGGGTGGCGATTTATTTGTTGTACGACCGAATCGGCAGCCACTCGCTGCCCCACAGCTATGTGCAATCGTTGCGAGATGCAGGTGTCGAGGTCAAAGCGTTCGCCACCCGAAGCGGCTGGCTCAATCGCTTCCAGGTCAACTTTCGTAACCACCGCAAGATCGTCGTGGTGGACGGCGTGCTCGGCTTCGTCGGCGGGCACAACGTCGGTGATGAGTACATGGGGGAAAAACCCCCGCTCGCCCCGTGGCGTGACACTCACGTCCAAGTGCGCGGCCCCGTGGTGGCCTGTATGCAGGAATCCTTCGCGGAGGACTGGTTCTGGGCCGCCCGCTCGCTACCACCCCTGATTTTGCCGGATGTCTATCCAGATGACGGCGTACTCTGCCAATTGCTCGCCAGCGGCCCTGCAGACGCCTACGAGACCTGTTCGTTGTTCTTCGTGGAGGCCATTCACGCGGCGACGGAACGGGTGTGGATCACCAGCCCCTATTTCATCCCCGACGAAGCCGTATTTGCCGCCCTGCGATTGGCCGTGTTGCGTGGGGTGGACGTGCGCCTACTGTTGCCTTCACGGCCCGATCACCGAATCGTCTACGCTGCCTCCAGCCTTTACGCCTTCGAAGCGGTACGAGCCGGCGTACGAGTGTTCCGCTACCAGCCTGGTTTCCTGCATCAGAAGGTGGTGCTGATCGACAGTGAAATCAGCGCTATCGGCAGCGCCAACATGGACAACCGTTCGTTCCGGCTTAACTTCGAAGTGATGCTGCTAACCGTCGACAGTGTGTTCGCCGGCGAAGTGGAACAGATGCTCACCGACGACTTCGCGCAGGCTCACGAGATCGCCAAAGAAGAAAGCCGGGAGACCCACCGCCTGCAACAGGTCGGCATGCGGATCGCCCGGCTCATTTCACCGATCCTTTAAGGCGTGTAGATGTCGTCGCGGGTCCATGGCAATTCATGGCTGCCATCGGGGTGAGCTTTGACGGCCAGGATCTGGTGGAGATTGATCCAGCCCCTGGCGAACGCGTAAGCGCAGCCAGCCAGGTATAACCGCCAGATCCGCAACGCCTGCTCCGGCACCTGCTTGGCAGCCGCTTCCAGATTGTCCTCCAGGCGCTCGCTCCAATGATCGAGCGTTCGTGCGTAATGCAGGCGCAAACTTTCGACGTCGACAATTTCCAGACCCGCTTCACTGATCTCGGCAGAAATCATCGACAGATGCGGAAGCTCGCCGTTAGGGAACACATACTTCTCGATGAATTCACCGGCGCCACGCCCCACCGGACGGCCATCGGTGTGCTTGGCGGTGATGCCGTGGTTCATCACCAGACCGCCCTCTTTCACCGCGCCGAACAGAGTTCTGCAGTACTCGGCAAGGTTGGCGTGACCGACGTGTTCGAACATGCCAACACTGACCACCTTGTCGAACCGACCGTCCTGAGGCAGGTCGCGATAGTCGAGCAGTTGCAGTTCCACCAGGTCATCCAGCCCTTCGGCCGTCACACGCTCCCGGGCGAGGGCCAGTTGCTCTTTACTCAGTGTGATGCCGAACACCCTGGCGCCAAACTCCCGCGCGGCATAACGCGCCAGGCCACCCCAACCACAACCAACGTCCAGCAGATAGTCGCCGGGTTGCAGCCGCAACTTGCGGCACAGATGGCGGAATTTTGCTTGCTGGGCTTGCTCGAGGGATTCGCTACCGGTCTCGAAATACGCACAGGAATACGCCATGTCGCTGTCGAGCCAAAGCTGATAGAACGCGTTGGAAAGGTCGTAGTGGTAGGAGATTGCCTTGGCATCGGTTTCCTTGTCGTGAACCGTGCGAACAGGCTGATTGTCGTCGTCCTCACCCACCAACGCCTGACTCCACTCGTCGACGATGCGAATGACATCGCTGATGGACCCTTCCAGTTCGAGCTTCCCTTCGACAAACGCCGCTCCTAGCGCGTCAAGGGTGGGATGGGTGAGCTGGGTAACCATTTGCGGGTCCTTGACCACAATGGTGACGCTCGGCGTCGGCCCCAGATTGTATTCATGGCCGTCCCAGAGTCGCAGGCGTATCGGTAACTGCAGATTCTGTAAGGCCGGTGGAATGTGCGCGAGCATGGAGAATCCCCCTTGTTTCAGACGTCTGATTGAGAGGGTAGACCATCCTTGAAAAATAGCTGGCTATCGAATTAATAGCCGTTTTCTATGATTCACTGCGGCGATAAAACCACCGCTGCGAACCCACAAAGTCCTTCGCCCTCACGCAGATGACTGCAAAGTTGGCGTGCAGTTCTGAAAATGTTCATTGAGCACTCATGTCCTCTTTCATTTTCAGCAGAGGCTCCTGGAAGCGCAACAAACGCCCGGCATTCCCCAGCACCAGCAACGTACTGAAGTTATGCAGCAAAGCGGCAATCATCGCCCCTGCGGCGCCGAGCCAGCCAAACGCCGCGAAGGCTACAATCGCGAGGGTCCAGCCCAGGCCAATGATCACGTTGACCTGCAGTGTGTGGCGACATTGGCGGCTTAATCGCACACAGGTTCCGAGCCTGCGCAGGTCACTGCCGATCAGCACGATATCGGCTGATGCCAGTGCAATGTCAGCGCCACCCGCGCCCATGGCCACGCCGACTACGCCAGCCTTCAGCGCCAGTGAATCGTTGATCCCGTCACCGACCACCATCGGCCGGAAGCCGCTGCCGATTTCCTGCAGCACACGATTCAGCTTGTCCTCAGGCAGCGCCTGCGCTTCGACATCTTTGATGCCCACCTCTTCAGCCAGGGTGTGCGCGACACTCTGGCGATCACCCGTCAGCAGTAGCTGGCGACCCAAACCCAACTCCCGCAACTCGCTCAAGGCAAAACGCGCCTCGGGTTTGACGGTATCCGCCAGCAACAACCACGCGAGGAATTCGCCATCGAGCGCCAGGCCGGCAATCGGTCCGTCGTGTTCAGGAACGGCACTGGTGGTAATACCCAGTTGAGCGAACAACTCTGGCCGACCCAGCGCGGCTTCCCCCGCCTCGGTCATTGCCACCACTCCAAGCCCCTGCCGTTCACGAATGTCCGAGAGCAGCAGGAAATGCTCCTGGCCGACCAGGCCAGCGAGCGCACGGCTGACCGGATGACTGCTGGCGGCCCCAAGGCTGGCAGCCAGATTCAGCACCTGACTACGATCCGCCAGCGGGCTGTCGATGGATTGCAGGCGCAAGGTGCCGAAGGTCAGCGTCCCGGTCTTGTCGACCACCAGCGATGTCAGATCAGCCAGCTCTTCCAGAAACGCAGAGCTGCGAATCAGGATGCCGTGTCGAGCCGCAACCGCCACGCCTGCGATTGCCGTAGCCGGCGCTGACAGCACCAGCGCGCAAGGACAAGCCGCCACCAATACCGCGAGCATCGCTTGCGCGTCATTGGTGATGAACCAGGTGACGGCAGCCAGTAACAACACCAGCACCATGTAGCTGCCCGCGTAGCGTTCCAGCAAACGGGTAATCGGCGGCTTGGAACGCTCGGCGCTTTGCATCAGCGCGATGACTTTACCCAACGTCGATTCATTGCCGGTGCGGGTCACCTCGATGCGCAACAGACCATCGAGGTTGATCGCGCCGCCAAAGACCGGCATGCCGACACCGGCCTCCATCGGTACCGACTCACCTGTAATTGACGCCGTGTCGAGGCTCGCCTGACCGGACAGCACACGACCATCGGCCGGCACTCGATCACCGGCTCGCACCTCCACAATGTCGCCAGCTTTGAGCGTGCCGTTATCGACTTCGACGATGCTGCCATCCGCCTGGACCTTGCGCGCATGACTACGCGTCAGTTGGCCCAGCGCATGAATGGCTTCCTGCGAACCGATGACACTGCGCTCTTCCAGTACGTGACCGAAGATCATGATGATCGGCAGCAAGGCGGCGGTCAGGAGATCGCCAGTGGCCCAGGCGCCCAGCATCGCCAATGCAATCAGTTGATCGGTGATGCCGTGCAAGCTGGGATATCGCAGGCTGTACCAGGCCGAACGCATGACCGGGATGGCCACCAGCACGGAAGCAAATCCCAGCAGTAACTGACTGACGCCTGTCTGCTCGGGCGACAACCAGCGCCAGACCAGGCCGAGCGTCAGCAGACCCAGAGCGAGCATCGCCAGGGTCAGTTGGCGTGCGGCACTGCGTTGTTCAGCCGAGGACAACATGCTCGGTGCCGCGGCGGTGTGCGCAGTCATTGTGCTGCTCCCTGAATGATCAATCGTGAATCGTCTTTCGGGTTGACCGTGGTAACAGATCCAGCCTGGCCGAGAATTGTTGGCATTCGTTCACGGTAAATGCGCAGCAGCATTTGCGGGTCGGTTCCCTCCTCCTGCGCCTTCGCCAGGCTCAAAACGGTCGCTGTGTCTGCCGAGGCTTTGGCCAATCGTTCGCTCGCCTGGGCATGAGCCACTTGCAGCGAACGGTCGGCTTGCTGATTGGCGGTCTGGGTGAGTTTCTCGGCCTCGGTGCGCGCGTTGGCGACCGCTTTGTCGGCTTGCTGACTCGCGGTCAAAACGGCGTTGAACGCGTTGACCGCTGGCCCCGGCAGGCTCGATTGAACGTCGACGCGCGCCACCTCAATACCCACGCCCTGCCCCGTCGCTGTCAGTTCGGCCAAGCGCTGATTAATGCCTTGCACCAGATCACCCCGAAGCCGTTCGCGGCGTTCGGCCGCCTGATTGTCGGCGCCGATCAATTCGGGACGGGCGACCAGAATGGTGTCCAGATCGCGAGCTGCCGTGAGGGCGACGGCGCTGCGTGTCACCAACCGATCGAGTGCCGGCAGTACATGATCGCCTTGCAGGACGAAGGCATACGGGTCGGTGACTTTGTAGAACACCCGGACATCCAGTTGCACCACTCCCGCATCCCCGGTCAGCAGGTAACCGGAGCCCGCTAGCGCATCGCTGATCGGCGTCGCAAAACTTGCCACTCGATCAGCCTGCAGGGCGACATCACTGCGCAAGAGATTTTCTACACGACGCTCGATAACACGGTCCGCCGCTGGCAGCAGGATCACTTGTTCAAACGGTCGCGGCCACGCGAGCAACAACCCCGCATTTTGAATTCGATCCAGCGCACCAAAGTGCAGAACCACCGCGCGGTTCTGCGGATCAATCTGCCGCACATTGGAGAATGCCCACGCCAGCGCGGCTAACACCGTCACCACGTACAACCCCAGAAATGCCAATCGCCCCGCTTGAATCCAGGGGCTGCTCAACTCATTTGTTCCACGTGGAACCCTGTTCATGGCTGCAACCCAGTCTTGTTTTCGAGCGTCGGCGGACCGTCCACCAACACGCGAAATGGCGCTGCATCCGTTCGCAAAATCAACTTGGTTCCTGGCGTGACGATCGTGCCCAAGGTGTCCAGAGAGCGGAGCAAATTGTAGAGCTGCGGCGAACCCGCGTAAGCGCGACCATAAATCTGCGCGGCTTCAACCCGGGACTGGGCTTCGATGTCAGCGGCTTTCACCGTCGCATCCGCTTGGACGATGCGTGCATCACGTTCTGCGGCTGAGCGTATTTGTGCGGCTTCGCGCTTGCCGATCGCAGTACGTTCGGTGGCGATGGTTTCTCGCTCGGCGCGCATTCGATCGACCGTCGCGGTCAACGTCACCGAGGGCAATGTCAGGCGTTCAATCCCCACCTGCAGCACACGCACCCCGTAGGTCGCCAGCAACTGCTGATCAATTTGTTTGCGCAGTTGCGTTTCGAAGTCAGCGATACGGACCTGATTGGCGTCGGTGTTCACTAGATTAGCCAGGTCGAAACTGCTGGCTGTGGTTTCCAGCGCCGAGCCGACAAACGTACGAATCTGCCGGGCCGCTTCATCCGGCTGGTTTTGCACCGCGCGCATGAAGCGCTGGACGTTGTCCGGATCACCTTGCACCTGCCACGCGACATAGGCCTGGACGATGATCCGCAGACCGTCCCGGGTGCCGACATCCTGCAACCCGCTCGACGTAGTGCGCAGTCGAAGATCGACAGGAATCGCCGCTTCGAACGGTGCCGGCCACCGCCAGCCAAGACCCGGTTCAAGGAGCACTCGCGACGGGTTGCCGAAGCGCGTGATCACCGTGGCTTCCCCGGAACGCACTTGCACCAGACTTGCCGCTGCGATGGCAAACGCTACCAGCAATGCCGCCCAGCCCATGCGTCGCCACGGGAAAGGACCCGCTTCCTCGGGAGCACCGTGGTGATGGTGATGTCCATGGTGATGCCCGCCATGACCGTGTTCATGGCCGCTGTGGTCATCGTGATCGTGAGTATGCGACTGGCTCAATGGGCAACTCCTGGCTGAGCGGTAGAGCGTGCTGGCACAGGGTCAGCTGGCAAGGTGAAGGTACGGAGGTCGATGGTGGGTGCGTTACCAGTGCCGCCGCCCAGACGATGATCGAGGATCAACAATCTGGCGTTGGCGAGACCTTGTGAGAGCTGACTTAAATACTGCTCCAGCACGAAGGCCTGACCGGCACTGTCGAAGGCTTTTTGTTCTGCGGAAAATTTCAGATCGGCAGCCTGAGCAGTCGCGTTGATTTCCCGGGCGCTGGCGGTTGCCTGATCGCGCGCCATGCTGGCCTGTAATTGCGCTTCATTGGTAGCCTGCGCCGCCGCACCGCGCTCTCGGGAGATCAATGCTTGCGCGCCGATCTGCGCAGCTTGCACGCCGTGATAAGCATTGGCTGCACCCGCCGGCGGGTGAATCGCCTCGACCACGGTCGCGAGAATTTCGACGCCACTGTCCAGTTTCTTCAGGTCTGCCTGCACGGACCGACCGATCTCTTCGCCCAGCCCTACCCTGTCATCACCGAGTAACCCATCCAGGGTGCGCGACGCAAAATCGTGAACCAGAATCCGGCTGGCCGTGCTGCGAATCAATGTGGGTATGTCAGCGCTGTTATAAGTCGCCGCCAGCGCCGCCTGATCAGTCAGGCCGATGCGATAGACAAAGCGCACGTCCATGTTAACGATCTGGAAGCTTTGTTTGTCCGCGCGGCTACTGGCGATAACTTGGGATTTATCGTTCACATGACTGGCGTCCCACAAGCGATTGGCAGTCGTTGGGGCCGGGCCTTCCGCAGGGTCGGCCAGAACCGGTAATGGGTTCTCGCCGACACTGGTGGCCAACTCGTGAACCACGCCATTTTCAACGCCCAATACCCGGCCCAACGGCCACGGTAATCCGGCATGTAAACCAGGGCCAAAGACCTCCACCGGCTTGCCGAAACGTTCGTAGATACCGCGCCCTTGCAGCGGTATTTCATGGATGCCCGTCAGTGCCCAGCCAACAATCGACACGAAAACCACCACCGGCACAAACGCCCGGCGCATGAACGTGAAGGCCCAGATTTGCCGCAAGTCGATACCAAAACGGTTATGCAATTCATGCTGCAGCGCCAGCAACGGTTGCGGTGGCCAGCGCAGCATTTCGGCGACAAAGCTTCGCGCCAGCAGCGTTGGTTCTAGTTGCTCGCGGCGGGGACTGAACAGCGACAGCACCGCGCGTAGCAGCAACTCGATCGCAACAAGTCCTGGCAGCAAACCGATCAACACCGCCAGTCGCACGGGCCACACTGCTGTTTCACCCGCAAACAACAGGCACAGAGCGCTTAACACCAGACAGATGATGGAGACGCGTGTCAGTTGCGCCAGCGCCCCGGCTTCAGGCCACTGTGCGGTGTTTTCCTGGGCGAGTTGGCGTTCGAACACCAACAACCCGAATGCCAGCAACAACGACAGCGCCGCGCCAACATGGGCCGCCAAGCCTAAGGCGATGGGCGGCAATGCCAGGTTCCAGACCTGGCTTACGCTGAACAGCACCAGAAGAGCCCACCCACCAAGCCACAGTGTCGGTGGGCCGATCTGCACCAGTGTGCGCAGCCATCGTTCATTGATGCGGTCCAACAAGCGCTCATACCAGCCCAACGGCACAGGCTCGTCATCCGTAACGATGGCGGGCACCCCTGCTGGCGGGTTCAACGCCCTCGCGCGCCATTGCGTCACGAACCGGGCCGATTGCAGGCCGGCAATCAGCACCAGCAACCCGGCACTCTGATTGACCAGCAAGGCAGCCCAAGGTGATTGCGCTGAAAACAGCCTGACGAAGAAGGCCAGTAGCAACCCGCCAGCCACGATGGCGCCCAAACCGATCAGCAACTGACGCAATCGTCGCCCCTGGAAGACTGCCTGTTGAAAGCGCGGCAGTCCCGCGACTACCACCTCTTCTGAATCGAGATCGACTTGCATACCACCTCAGATTGTTTCGCACGGTGCTCAATTCGTTACGATATAACGAAAGTAGTGAAATATTTGTACTTAATTGCTCTATCAAAAGCGGCGCAAGCTGTCGCTTGGCTGAAGCCTTGACCGAAACCTGCGGCATCGCACATATTACGTTCGTAATTTTATCGCCCAACTACTTTTAACCCTTCCCGATCCCTTTCTAGCCAGGAGTACAACATGAGCACTTATGACGTCGTGATTCTCGGCGGTGGCCCCGGTGGCTATAACGCAGCAATCCGCGCCGGCCAGTTGGGCCTGAAAGCCGCCTGTGTTGAAGGTCGCGCCACACTCGGCGGTACCTGCCTGAATGTCGGCTGCATGCCCTCCAAGGCGCTACTGCATGCCTCTGAACTCTACGAAGCGGCCATGGGATCGGAATTCGCCAACCTGGGTATCGAGGTCAAACCCGTCCTCAACCTTGCCCAGATGATGAAGCAGAAGGATGAAAGCGTGACGGGCCTGACCAAGGGCATCGAGTTTCTCTTTCGCAAGAACAAAGTCGACTGGATCAAAGGCTGGGGGCATATCGACGGACCGGGCAAGGTCACGGTGACAGACAGCGCCGGCGGTAAAACCGAACTGAGTGCCAAGGACATCATCATTGCCACCGGGTCCGAGCCCACCCCCCTGCCGGGCATCACCATCGACAACCAACGCATCCTTGATTCCACAGGTGCGCTGTCACTGGCCGAAGTGCCGAAACACCTGGTGGTGATCGGCGCCGGCGTGATTGGCCTTGAGCTGGGTTCGGTCTGGCGTCGCCTGGGTGCGCAGGTGACGGTCATCGAATTCCTCGACCGCATCTGTCCCGGTGTGGATGCCGAGGCAGGAAAGACACTGCAACGCTCGTTGAGCAAACAAGGCATCAGCTTCAAGTTGAGTTCGAAAGTCGTCAGCGCGACCACCTCGGCGAACGGCGTGCAACTCAGCGTTGAACCCTCGGCGGGTGGCACTGCCGAGTTGCTGGAAGCCGACTATGTGTTGGTGTCCATTGGGCGCAGACCCTTCACTGAAGGCCTGGGTCTGGAGAATGTCGGCCTGGCCACCGATAAACGCGGCATGCTCGAGAACAAGGGCCACCGCACGGAAGCCGCTGGGGTTTGGGTGATCGGTGACGTGACCTCCGGGCCGATGCTTGCGCACAAGGCTGAAGACGAAGCCATGGCCTGCGTCGAGCAAATCGTCGGCAAGGCTGGCGAAGTCAATTACAACCTGATTCCTAACGTGATCTACACCCGGCCTGAGCTGGCGAGCGTCGGTAAAACCGAAGAGCAATTGAAGGCTGAAGGCCGTGCTTACAAGGTCGGCAAATTCCCCTTCACTGCCAACAGCCGGGCGAAGATCAACCATGAAACCGAAGGCTTTGCCAAAGTCTTGGCTGACGAGCGAACCGACGAAATTCTCGGCGTGCACCTGGTCGGCCCGAGTGTCAGTGAAATGATTGGCGAGTACTGCGTGGCAATGGAGTTCAGCGCGTCGGCGGAGGACATCGCCCTGACCTGTCATCCACACCCAACGCGCTCTGAGGCGTTGCGGCAGGCGGCGATGAATGTGGAGGGGATGGCGACGCAGATGTGATGGCGCACTGAAATATTTGTGTTGCCTGTCCGGTCGCCATCGCGAGCAGGCTCACTCCTACAATGGAGCTGTGACAATTTGAGAGTTGCTTGCTCGCGATGGCAGCAACTCGGTCTACAGCGGCAGATGCTCCAATGGCAACCCGCCCGGTGCCTTGACGGTGTGAATCGCAAAGTTGCTGCGAATGTCACTCACGCCGGGCAATTTCAATAAGCTCCCCGTCAGGAACCGGTCATAACCGCGCAGATCCGGCACCACGACTTGCAGCAGAAAATCCGATTCCCCCGACACAAGAAACGCCGAGATCACCTCGGGCAGTGCCGTTACAGCCACTCGAAACGCTTCGGCCTGTTCATCATTGTGGCGTTCAACCTTGACTCCGACGAACACCGTCAAGCCCAGTCCGACTTCGTCACGGTCCAGATTGGCCTGGTAACCGCGAATCACCCCCGCCTCTTCAAGCATCCGCACGCGCCGTAAACAAGGCGATGCGGACAACCCGATTTCGTCAGCCAGTTGCACGTTACTCAGTCGGCCGTCTCGTTGCAGCGCTGCGAGAATTTTACGGTCGTAGGCATCCAGTTTCATTTTTGGCAGATCTCGATGGCTTGATCGGAAATACGTGGCAGATTATGCCAATACTGACTCCATTAGAAGCAATCATCGCAACCACCTGCCCCACCCTTGCATCCTAGACTGTCACTACCAAATCGACGACGAACGGGTGCGACATGGATGGACTCTGGCTGTTTTTCATGGCGTTGGCGGTTGTGTTTTTGCTACCGGGACCGGACATGATTCTGCTTTTGCAAACCGGTGCGCGACAGGGCAAATCTGCTGCGCTGGCGACCGCTATAGGCTTGGGCATCGCCCGAGGTTGCCATGTGGCGCTGGCGGCGTTGGGGCTGGCGGTGCTGTTCAAAACAGCGCCCTGGACGTTTGACGTGGTGCGGCTGGCGGGCGCTGCGTATCTCTTGTGGATGGGGATCCAATGCTTGCGAACCACCCTGCTGCCAAACCTCGACAGCAGCGTTACGGCACCCGCAAAGACGCGGTGGCGTGAGGCGATTCAGCGAGGGTTGCTCACTAACCTGCTGAACCCCAAGGCACTGTTGTTTTGCTCGGTATTGTTGCCGCAATTCATCGACCCTCACGCCGAGTCGGTGCTTGCGCAGTTCGCGGTACTCGGCGTGATGCTGGTCAGTGTCGGCTTGTTGTTCGACAGCGCATACGCGCTGGTCGGCGCTGCGATGGGCCGATGGTTGCAACGCAGTCCTTCGGCTCAACGCTTGCAGCAATGGGTGTTCGGCAGTTTGCTGATCGGCTTCGCGGTGCGACTCACCTTTGTTCAGCAAGCGTGATCAAGCTCGCGCCTTGCGTTTGCGGCGATTGATCAGCACCAGGGCCAGCGCGGTAAACGCCACGACCCCACCCATCTCCAGCCACTTCTTATAAGGCCGAAGCGTGGCGCGGATCGGGTCTATCGCCTGAGTCACGTAACGTCTGTCGGCCTTCTCGAAATCTGGATAAGGGCAACTTTCACCGAAGAACACCGCCCATTGCACATAGGGTCCTTCTTTAACGTAACGTTGATAGAAGGCTGTTTTTTCTTGCGGATCGGAATTCCATCCTGTTGCCGCACACAGTACCGCTGCGAAGGCTTGGCTGGTATGAGGCAGATTGTCGGCGGCGCGACTGGCCAGCGCATTGGCCACGTAGCGGTAGTGATAGCGCTTATCAGGTTGTGCGACGCTGGCTTGCTGACGGTTCACTTCCTCTTGAGCCACCAGAGGGCCAACGTTCAGCTCGGTATTTTCAAGGCTGTAATTGCCGCCGAAGGTCGCGTAATCCGGGGACATTTCGTAGCCCAATAACTCCATGCCGTTGTAACGAGCGAGTTGGGCGGCATGAAAATAAGCAAAGGCACGCTTGGTTGGCCACCACTTCGATTCGGCGTCGTTGCGCACCTCTGCATACCACTTGGCCGTGGCGTACAACCCGATACTGTCAAAATACACGGGCGCTTCGTCATAGCGCCCTTCCCGCAACAAGCGGCGCCCCAGCAGGTTACGCAACTTTGCAGAAACCGACAGAGGCGCGACATCGCTGTCCTCCTGACCGGAAGCGGTCATTGCATAGTCAATAAGATCCTGCTGACTGAAGGCTTTCGGTACCGGGACTTTCGTATCCACGTACTGCTTGAGTTCATCGACGGTCAACACGCGCTCAGCCACGGTGGCTGCATCGAGCCAGTAAATATCCCCGCTGTGATACAGCTGATCGAACGCCTGCAGGTAATCACCGCGCTGCAAGGCCAGAATCGCGCTTTCACCCTCGACCCGACATTTCGGCTGCAATGTTTCATAGTCGAATTCCGGCGTGCGTCGATCCCCCCAGGATTCGGTTTGCGGGAATGCCTGAGCCGCCTTTGCATACGCTGCGGCGGCAGCGACTTTATCCCCATCGCGCAGCGCCAGTTTCGCCCGTAGCCACCATGCTAATCCTCCGTCCCCTGCGTGCTCGAGGAACGCTTTGGCGCTGGCGTAATCACCTTGCTGATAATTGACCGCCGCCAGCCGATCAGCGTTCTCGAGGCTACCTCGCGTGCTGTTTTGCAGCAGTTTGATCAGTTTCAGTTCATTGGGTGGCTGATCACCAAATGACCAGCCCAGACGGCTGATCAAGGACGCAGTCACCAGTTGCTGCACCGGTTTTCCCGTGAGCAACTGCGCTAACGGTTCTTCAGACATCGCGGCCAGTTCGGCGGTCAGCTGTTTCAATGAGCTGTAGCCCACCGGCGATCCATGGAGATTCTGCGTGGCATAGAGCTCGATGGCGCTGTTCCAGTCGCCCGCCGTTCGCGCCACACGAGCTTCTTCGCCGAGACTGGCGACACCCAGTTCCAGAGGATCAATGAAGCCGTCGATGCTTAACTGTCGGGTTTGCTGAAACGCCTCACGAGCCTGAGACAGAAACTCTGAGGCCGCGTCCGTATCGGCGCCCATCGCGAACAGCGCGCGGCCCAGGGAGTACGCGGCCCATGTGCTTCGCAAGGCTCGCTGATCCGCTGGAAGCGCCAGCACTTTATGGAAATATTCGGTCGCGAGCGGGAAATTCCCGGCGTTGAACGCTGCAGCGCCTGCCAGATACAACCTGAGTTCCGCCGGTAAGTTCGCACCCTGCATTTCGACCTGATGTGCATCCGTCAGCCCGCGAAGCTGTTTCACTATTGCCTGCTGGTCTTCGGTCAAACCCGCCAGCTCGGCTTGGCTCCGTTGCTCCACATAGTCCGCCCCATCGCCGTAGCCGACATCAGGTGTGCGGGTGGCAACGGTGACATTCTTGAGCCCGGCAATGGCATGCCCGAGGCGGCTGATCTCGAAGCGGAAATTACCTTCCGGCAGCTCCGCCAAGGTCTGGGCACGATTGTCGAGCAGGCGCATCGGAAAGTCCGGCCCGCAGGCCAGTGCTGAACCCAGCGGTAAGCCAAGGCTCAAGCACAGGAGATGACGGGGCCAGTTACGGGTGAACATTTGAAGCTCCTTGATCGATTCGTGCGCAACGAGCCCAACCGATAGCGCGTTGTTCGCCGGCGAGTATGCGACCCTCGCTCAGGCGCGTGAAGGTCAGCACATCCGGAGTCTGTTGCAACGCATAACCTGCCAGCGCATCGGCACCTTCACAGTTTTTCACGGCAAGCGTTACACGCGAGGGCCAGGCTCCGTCGAGATTGCCCTGGTTGAGCACGCTGATGTCATTGAGACCTTCTTGCGCTGAGAGTTCGATCGTCAGGCGACGTTCTAACGCCTCACCCCGAGCCACAGCACCCAAGGTCGTCAGGCTCCAGGCCCGGCGGTCGTTTGCCAGCGGCAATCGGAACCAGATCAGGCCCGCCAGATGCGCCGGCGGATCGTCACGAAGATCACGAGCGAGCTCGCTGAGCTGTCGAGGGTCAGCCATCAACTCTCGGCGCTCCCCGACCTGCTCGAGGGTCACTTCACTTTCCACAACAGGTGCGCCCATGGTCTGTGGTAGCAAGGCAACGCCATAGGCGGGAAGCGCAAGATAAAACGGCTTCGACGTCACACGGTTCCATTTCTCGACCCATTTTTTGGTCTGTTCCACGTGGAACAATCCACGTCTTGGATCACTTACCGCATGCACTTGCAACACGCTGCTGTCGACGGTCGCCAAGAGCGCCGGCAACTCAGGGCTGTCGAGCCAGGCTGGCAGCGCGGTAATGCTAAGCGGCAAGGAGGGAGGCAAGGCACTGCGCAAATCACTGAGAAATTTCTGATAATCCGGCAGACGAGCATTCCCTGCGTCGTGGTCGATTTCCACGCCAGTGACAGTCAACCCCTGCCCTTGCCAATCGTTGAGCAACTGCAGAATCTGCGCGGTGATTTCGGTCGGTTCGAGGGACTTGAGTTGACCATCGAGGCGAATAACCGCAATCAGCGGTCGCGCGTCCCGCTTGAGCAAACCAGGATCGATACGCGCCCTGCTCCAGCCTGCTTGAGGGAATGCCTGCAATGCCAATACGCGTAGGGTGGAAAATTCCGCGCGGCTGTCGCGCAACGCGATTTCGTGCGCCGGTGTCCATTGGCGCTGCCAGACATAGAGTTGCTGATCGAGCGGCGGTGCGTCGGGTTGTTCACAGCCATTGAGCAACAGCACCGAAAAGAAAATGGCCCATGGGCGCACGCGGGAAAACATAAAACACCTTGAGCAAAAGTGATTCTGTAGCAGCTGCCGAAGGCTGCGTTCGACTGCGCAGCAGTCGCGAATCTTGATGCTCAGTTTAAAGGGATCTCGCGATACTTGAAATTGACGACGGCTGCGCACGCGAACGCAGCCTTCGGCAGCTGCTACAAGTTATTCATAACGAGCAGGCGGCTACAGGTTTTCTCCCAAGGGCTTGCGCGCAATGATCACCTGGCTTTTCGCGACCACGGCATCCAGTGCCTGTTTGATCTGCGCGCCCCTTGGCGAAGCAAGAATGGCCTGCCAGGTATCGGCCCAGTGATTGAGCAACGGATGGTCAGCGTTGCTGAAATCAACCTTGGCTTCCCAGAACAACAGCATCCACATCGACCAGTAAAACCCGTATTGGCTGTGGCTGATCACCTCCAGTCCAGCGTCGCTCACCATGGCTTTGAACTGCTCTTCGCTGATGATGCGAATGTGGTTGGGCTTCTGGAAATACTCAGGAGCCGCAATGTCTTTCTGCAGGTCTTCGGAACTCGGGTGCGGACAGCTGAGCAGGTACAGCGCACCGGGTTTGCCAACACGCACCAGTTCAGCGAGAAACTGCGCTGGGTCGTCAACGTGCTCGATGACCTCAGTCGACACGACGCGCGTGGCGGTCTCGTCGGCGATAGGCAGCGGGTTGCAGTCGGTGACATGGCACTCAACACCCCGAGCCGGTGTATCACTCAGTCGCTGACGCGTTGCTTCGACCTTGGACGCGTCGATGTCGGCGATGATGATCTTCGCCCCGCGCATTGCGCAGAAGTGCACGTTGCCGCCGTCACCGCAGCCAACGTCCAGCAAAGTGTCCTCGGGCGTCACCGGAAAACCGGTGAACAGTTCGCCGGTTTCCTGATTGAACCAGCCACTGAGCATCGCGTCATGCAAGCCGAGCATGTATGGATCAACCTTCTCCGGTGCGGGCACGACGGGTGCCACAACCGGTGGCACGGGAGCGGGCGTACCCGCCGTGAGTTTCTTCAAAAGGCTCAGCATGAGGTAGCTCCAGAGGAAGGGACGGCGGTTCGGGACAGGCTCAAGCGCTGCACCAGCGAGGCGCCTCTGTTACGCATGGGCATTTCGACGAAGCGATAGTTGAGTTCGCTCAACAGCGCGATCAGGCCGAACGCTATCAGCAATGTCAAAACAGGATGGCCCGCCGGGCTCGGCAGGTTCGCGGCCTGCAAACGGAAAATCACTTCACGTACCAGCAGGTAAGCCGGAATGTGGATCAGGTAGATCCCGTAAGAGCGGCTACCGACCCACGTCATCAGGTTCTTGAACAGCCCGCGAGGCATCAGGTAATCGCGATTGTAGGAAGCGATCCACACCAGCAGCGCACACAACAGCGCAATCACACCGATGCGGCAACTGGTGAAAGTGAAGCGGTCGGTGGCCATGAAACTGAGCGCCAACGACACCCCTATCAACGTCGATAACCCGGCCCACGGACGACGCAGAAATGCCGGTTCCCAGCGCAGGTATGACGGCTGCGAACTCCACATCGCCAACAGCACGCCGAGGGCTAAAGCGTCGGTTCGGACCACCATCAATATCGGCGTGCGCAAGGTGAACAACTGCACGGCGACCAAGGCGAGCAACGCCCAGACCAGATGCTTGCGACACACCAGAATCAACAACGGGAACAGCAAGTAGAACTGCTCTTCCAGGGACAGGCTCCAGTACACGAAACTGGTGCCGTATTCGTAGTGGTAGAAGCTGTCGGCGAAGCGGAAATTGGCGTACTGCGCCACCCCCGCCAACGTCGCCTGCAGGTTCGCGTGCAGCGTGCCGAACGCGCCTGAGCGGTTGAGAAAAATACACGCCAGCAACATCAGCGCCAGCCACAGCCACGCCGACGGCAACAAGCGAAACGCCCGTCGCAACCAGAAATTACGCGTCTGCTGCCAGTACTCCTGACGGGTGCTGCAACCCTGTAATGCCGGTATCAGACTGCGCGCGATGACGAAGCCCGAAATAGCGAAAAACAAATCGACGCCCCACCAAGGCTGGGCGTACAGGGTGATGGCTTGCAGCAACGGTACGCTGGCGGCAAACAGACTGTCCTGCAAGTGATGAAACAACACGCCCAGCACCGCAATACCGCGCAGCAGCTCAATGTCCATGATGCGTTTTTCGTTGCTCATGACGTCCTCCTGGACGCAGTCTCGGTCGCCAGTGGCTTGCGAGCGATGATCACCTGACTCTTGGGCATGAACTCATCGAGCATCTGCTTGATGGCCAGCCCGTTGGGTTGAACCAAGAGGTCTTGCCAGGTCTTCGCCCAGCTCTCCATCAGCGGTGGATACGGCGCCTGAATCCGGTCACGCACGGCACCACCCACATCACGTCCGGCGGCCCGTTCACTGGCCCAGAAAAAGATCATGCCCATGACCCAGAAAAACCCGGTGGCTTGACGGTGCTCGATCACCAGGCCGGCCTCTTCGACCAGGGCAGCGAACCGCTCGGGGGTAAAAATCTGCACATGGTTGGGGGACTGATAGTAGCTGGCCGGAGCGATGCCCTTTTGCAGATGCTCACCCACCGGCGCCGGAACGCTCAGCAAGTAAAGCGCACCGGGCCGGCCCATCCGCACCAGTTCCGCCATGAAAGGTTCTGGCTGATCGATGTGCTCAAGCACTTCCATGCACACCACTTTGCTCGCGCAACCGTCGGCCAGCGGCAACGGCAAACTGTTACTGACGAGGCCCAGATTCGGTTTGTCCGATTGCGCTTCCACTTGCCGGGCGAGGTCACGAACCTTGTCGTGTTCACTGTCGGTGAAAATCACCGACGCGCCCTGGCGCACTGCAAACAACGTCGCCACGCCTTCGCCGCAACCAACATCGAGCAAGGTGTCATCAGCGGTAATGGCAAAGCCCTTGAGCAGTTCGCCGTTGTCACCGAGAAACCAGCCATCGAGCATCGCATCGTACAAACCGACGTCACGAGGCGACACAGGACTGTCGGGAATTGCCACGGGCAACGGCGCCGGCGGCGCGGGTCGCCACTTTGCCAGCAGACGCCGAATCATGCGCCGGACACGTGCGAGGAAGGCGATTTGCGATGCTCCAGCAACTGTTCAAGAAACACCTTCAGACGCAGTTCGGCGCTGGCCTGACTGCAAAAACCCTTCAGCCTGTGGACCGCATGGGCCGACATCCTTTCATAGCGTTCGACGTCGTGTTTGGCGACGTCGTAGCTGGCGCGATAGGCCGAGCACAGCGAGTCCCAGTCAGTGACGTACCGCAAGGTGCGATAAGCCACTCGGGGATCGTGGGGCCAGGCGGTCAGCTCGTCGGTGGAGTCGACAATGAACGCATTCTCGCTGTCGACATAGTCGGCCATGGCCGTGTTCAGAGGGGCGATTGCCGGTTTGCCGCAGGACATGAACTCCATCAGCGGCAGGCATTGTCCTTCACCGTAGGAACAATTGACGACATAGCTGGTGGCCTCGACCAGGCGTTCGTAATCGACATCCGCCAGATAGCCATGGATCAGCACGATGCGGCACTGATAGGACTGATTTTTATAGACGTGGTGCAGCATGTCGTTCAGCGCGTCGGCGATGTCATGATGAGTGAGCTTGAGAACCAGGGTTGCATCCGGCACGTCGCGGAACGTGGTGCAGAACGCGCTGATCATGTCCTTCCAATTCTTGCGCCCGTCATACGGATTGAACACCGAGGTGTAGATCACTCCCTCAAGCAGCAGCTCATGATCAAGCGGCGGTCCGTCAAAAACGATGGGGGTGCCCTCACGCAAGCGTTCAGGCCCGTAAGGCCGAACGTCTGCGGTGCGGCTGTCGATCAGCAACCCTCGCAGATTAAGACGGATGTCCTGCGCGACCGGGCGCTTTTCCAGTTGTTCGCCCAGCGCAGCGAAGCGATCCCAGACTGGCGCCGGAATGGCGCTGATCGGGTAGTCAGATCCCATCGCATTCCGGACAGCGTTCACGGTGTAACTTGAATGGGTGATGGCCGTGCCGCTGGACGCCAACACCACTCGCCAGTCATGCCGGGGTTCTCCTTGCCAGCTCTCGGTGGGAATGGTGCTGAACTCCCAGGCGAACACGGGAATCGTCGGGCACGCGTAGTGAGTCGGCGTGAGGTGCGGCGGAGAGAAAGACAAGAACACGCAGTCCTCGCCCCTGCTCTGGCAATCGAAATACAACCGGTCAACCAGTTCGTCCGGGTCGCTGACTTCGATCACTTGCCCCAGTCGCTCCAGTACCGGCCGAAACTCCTTGAGGACGAAGTAATAGCTGTACTCGGGCCGTCCCAGGTTCTGCTGGATATTGCTCTTGTTGGTTTGCGAATGAATGATGATCAGCATGATGCAGTCCCCGCTTCGACAACCGCTGGGGTGATTTCGCTGACAGGCGACTTGCCGAAAAATTGCGCCAGACGCTGCTGCACGGGAGCGAAACTACAGTACTCGCGCATGCGCTCATTGGCGGCTTCAGCCATGGCGTGCCAAGCCTCTGGCCGATGTTTGGCCATGGCGTAGCTGTCCTCGTAAGCGGCTTTCAATGAGCCCCAGTCCGGGCGATGGCGCAAGGTGCGATAGAGGATGCGTGCATCTTCCGGCCAGATCGTGGGTTCCTGGCTGGACTTGACGACGAAGGCCACGCGGTCGTCGATGTAATCGCGCATTGCCGTGTGGTCTGGCGCGATTACTGGTCGGGCGCAGGACATGAATTCCATCAATGGCAGGCACAGGCCTTCGCAGCGTGAAGCGTTGACGTAGAAACTCGCCGCGCCATAGAGCCGGGCAAATTCCTCGTCCTGCAGATACCCGTGCATGACCACCACACGGCAGGCAAACGGGGACAGCCGCGAAAGCAAAGTCATGAGTTCGACGTAATAGGTCGACAGGTCGTTGTGGGTCATCTTCAACACAAGCGTGGCGTCTTGCGCATCACGCAACGCCCAGCAAAATGCAGTGATCAGGTGGTGCCAGTTCTTGCGGCCATCATCCGGGTTGAACACGCTGACATAGACGACGCCACTGACTTCGATCTCGACCGTTTCACTGGCAGGGGGCAACGTCTGTTCCGGCGTTTCGAGCACTTCGATGATCGGTGCTTCCACCGGTTCCGGATCAAGTGCCTGCGGTGGTGGCGACCTCCGGAGCCTGGCCAGAAATGGACGCACAGCGTCCGGGACCAGATCACGTACAGCTTCGCGGTACCACATCAGCAGGTTGTGTTTGAGCAGGTACGGCACCGAGTGCTCACTCTCGGCCGACAGCGCCCGGTAGGCTTCACGCATGTAGTGCCGGGTGATGAACAGACGGCGCCGAACGGTGAGTGGGGGCGGTGCCGGAGGCTCAACTTCTGGTTCTACGATTTCCGGTAGCGGCACGTCGACAACCGGTGCAATCAGGCCATCGGCGGACAAGCCCATTGAATGGCTATCGAGGATACAGCCCTTGATTTGCAACGTGGTGCCAGGATTGATCGGCGTACCCGGATACTGCTGACGGATATCGGCAAAGCGTTCCCACAACGGCGTGGGTAAGACCAGCACCGGAAAGTCTTCACCCAATGTTCGGCGGATGGCTTCGGCGGTGTGGGTGGACAAGGTGATTACCCGGCCCAGCCGCGCCAACGTCTGGCTCCAGTCGTGGCGTGGATCGTTGTCCCAGTACTCGGCGGGTATGCTGTCGAACTCCCAGGCGACCACGCACACCATCGGGCATTGCAGATTGGTGGGGGTCTTGTGCGGTGGAGAGAACGAAATGAACAGGCTGTCCTGACCGGTCTGTTGCAGCTGCCGGAACAGCGGATCGACGTCCGCGGGCGACGAGACGACATGAACCTGCCCCAGGCTTTCGAACAGCGGTCGATAGGCCTTGAGCACAAAGTAGTAACTGTATTCCGGCCGGCCGAGACTCTGGCTGATGGAGCTGTCGTTGACGTCGGAGTAAAGAATGAAATTCATGGCATCCCACGGTGAAATCGCCATCCCGGCAACCTCACGCTATGACGGTGAAGCCACGGATCGGGACAGCGTTGCTGTCCTCGTCCATCGTCTTCATGCCCGCCTTCGTTCTTGTTTTAGTGGTCAGTTTCTCGCCGTTTCAGAGTGGCGTAACCGAGCTCTGGATAATCATGGCGAGGGGCATTCTAAACACATCCGTTGAGGATTCGTGAACCGCCCGGCGAGAATAAACAGGGCTACGCTAACGAGAACTGACCGGTCACGGATGGACTTGTTGAAATTGCCGCGCAATTGGCACAGATTGGCTACCAAACAACTACAACAAATCATTTCGCCTGTCTTTGGACCAAGGAAGCCACACGGTCCTTCAGACATCTCCGTATAGCCAATGGGGAATGGCCGAAATGTATGACCAAGGGGCTGCTGTTTGAAAAAGCGTCTGTTCGTTACGGGTCTGACTGGATTCGTAGGACAACACATCCAATCGCGTCTGCTGGCGAATACCTCGGATTGGGAGCTTCTGTCTGTCCCTTGCCGATACGATCTCAGCGAGCCGGCAAGCCTCGAAGGCTTGTGGCCGCAAATGCCCGATGCGGTTATTCACCTCGCTGGACAGACCTTCGTTCCCGAAGCGTTTCGTGATCCTGCACGCACGCTGAACATCAACCTGCTGGGCACGCTCAACCTGCTCCAGGCCCTCAAGGCCCGAGGCTTCACCGGCACGTTTCTGTACGTCAGCTCCGGTGATGTCTATGGCCAGGTCAGCGAAAACCAACTGCCCATCACCGAACTGCAACCGCCCTGCCCGCGCAACCCTTATGCCGTGAGCAAACTGTCGGCGGAATTCCTGAGCCTGCAATGGGGCTTGAGTGAAGGCTGGCCGGTACTGGTCGCCCGCCCGTTCAACCACATCGGGACAGGCCAGAAAGACAGCTTCGTCATTGCCAGCGCCGCGCGCCAGATCAGCCGGATCAAGCAAGGCCTGCAAGCCCCGCAACTGGAAGTCGGCGACATCGACGTCACCCGCGATTTTCTCGACGTGGGCGATGTGGTGTCGGCCTACCTGGCGCTGCTGGAGAAAGGCACTCCGGGGCAGGTCTACAACATTTGCTCGGGCCGTGAGCAAAGCATCCGCAGCTTGATCGAACAACTGGGCGACCTTGCCCAGGTCGACATTCAACTGATTCAAGACCCTGCACGACTACGCCGCGCGGATCAGCGTCGGGTGTGCGGCAGCCCTGCCAGGCTCGTCCAGACCACAGGCTGGACACCTGAAATCACAACACAACAAACCCTGCGGGCGATCCTGTCCGACTGGGAGAAACGGGTAAGACAAGAATGACAAAAAGTGCACTGATCACAGGGATCACCGGCCAGGACGGCGCTTATCTGGCCAAACTGCTGCTGGACAAAGGATATAAAGTCCATGGCCTGGTAGCGCGTCGCAGCAGCGATTCGCGCTGGCGTTTGCGTGAGATGGGGGTCGAGGCCGATATCGTTTACCTGGACGGTGACATGGCCGATGCCTGTTCGGTGCAGCGCGCGGTTATCAAGTCGGCCCCGGACGAGGTGTACAACCTGGCAGCGCAGAGCTTTGTTGCCGCCTCCTGGGATCAACCCGTCACCACCGGCATCGTCGATGGTTTGGGTGTCACCCACCTGCTCGAAGCGATCCGCCAGTTCAGCCCGCACACACGTTTCTATCAAGCCTCCACCAGCGAAATGTTCGGCCTGATCCAGGCAGAACGGCAGGACGAAAACACACCGTTCTACCCTCGCAGTCCTTACGGCGTTGCCAAGCTGTACGGCCACTGGATCACGGTGAACTACCGCGAGAGCTTCAACCTGCACGCCAGCAGCGGCATCCTGTTCAACCACGAGTCGCCACTGCGCGGCATCGAGTTCGTCACCCGCAAGGTCACCGATGCCGCCGCCCGCATCAAGCAGGGCAAGCAGCACGAACTGAGCCTGGGCAACATCGACGCCAAGCGCGACTGGGGTTTTGCCGGCGATTACGTCGAAGCCATGTGGCTGATGCTGCAGCAGGACAAGCCCGATGACTTCGTGGTCGCCACCGGCGTGACCACGACCGTGCGTGAAATGTGTCGGATCGCTTTCGAACACGTCGACTTGAACTACCGTGACTTCGTGAAAATCGACCCGGCGTTCTTCCGCCCGGCCGAAGTCGAAGTACTGCTTGGTAATCCCGCCAAAGCGCAGCGTGTGCTGGGCTGGAAACCAAAAACCGACCTGGATACCTTGATCCGCATGATGATGGATGCGGACATGAAACGCGTCGCCAAGGAGTAGGCCATGCTGATACCCGTGATTCTTTCCGGCGGTGCAGGTACCCGGCTGTGGCCAGTCTCTCGTGAGGGCCATCCCAAGCCCTTCATGACACTGCCCGACGGCCAATCCTTGCTGGGCAAGACCTATCGGCGCGCAGCCAGCCTGCTCGACGGCTGGGGCGATATCGTCACGGTGACCAACCGCGACTATTACTTCCAGACCAAGGATCACTATCAGGATGCGCAACTCGGCCGGCATCGCGGGCACTTTCTGCTCGAACCCACAGGCCGCAACACTGCCCCGGCCATCGCCGCGGCCGCCCTCTCCCTGCAGGCGCTGCACGGTGACGAAGCGATCATGCTGGTCATGCCCGCCGACCACCTGATCGTCGACGAAGAAGCCTTCAAGCTCGCCGTCGAACATGCCGTGGCGCTGGCCAGCTCCGGGCATCTGGTGACGTTTGGCGTGGTGCCGACCGCTCCGGAAACCGGTTTTGGCTACATCGAGACCGGTACGACACTGGACGAAAAAGGCGCGGCCACCGTGCAGCGCTTCGTCGAGAAACCGGACCTGCAAACCGCAACGCATTATCTGGAAAGCGGCAACTTCCTGTGGAACTCCGGGATGTTCTGCTTCTCGGTCGCCACCCTGCTTGCTGAACTCGAGATCCACGCCCCCGCGCTGCTGGAACAGACAAAAACCTGCATGGCCGCCAGCGTGCCGGTGGAAACCAGCTCAAGCCTGCAACAGGAACTGTCGCCCACGCTGTTCGCCGAAATCATGGACATTTCCATCGACTACGCGTTGATGGAGCGCTCCGAGAAAGTGGTCGTGGTGCCCGCCCGTTTCGACTGGAGCGACATTGGCTCCTGGGGCGCCGTCGCCGCGCTGGTACCGGCTGATGCGCAAAATAACCGCGCCGCCGGCGAAGCCATTTTCATCGACAGCCACAACAACTTTGTCCAGAGCGAAGACCGGTTGGTTGCCGCGGTGGGTGTGGAAAACCTGATCATCATCGACACCGCCGACGCGGTTCTGGTCGCCCACGCCGACCGTGCCCAGGATGTGCGCCGGGTGGCCAAGCAGCTCAAGGATAAAAAGCACGAAGCCTATCGGCTGCACCGTACGGTCAGCCGGCCATGGGGCACTTACACCGTGCTCGAGGAAGGCCCGCGCTTCAAGATCAAGCGGATCGTGGTCAAGCCTGGCGCCAAGCTGTCATTGCAAATGCACCATCACCGCAATGAACACTGGGTGGTGGTCGAAGGCATGGCCAAGGTCACCAACAACGGCACCGGCACCCACCTGGTGGCCAAGAACGAATCGACGTTTATTGCCGCGGGTCACAAGCATCGCCTGGAAAACCCTGGCGTGATCGACCTGGTGATCATCGAAGTGCAAAGCGGCGAATACCTGGGAGAGGACGACATCGTCCGCTTCGAAGATCAATACGGCCGGACGGTATGAATGCTGCGTAATCTTTACCAATCGTTGTGGAGTTACCGGGGATTTATCCTCGGCAGCGTCAAAAGAGAGTTTCAGGCGCGGTATCGCAACTCCCTGTTCGGCGCCTTGTGGACCGTGCTCAACCCGCTGTCGATGATCGTGGTCTACACGGTGATCTTTTCCACCATCATGCGCGCCCGGTTGCCGGGTGTGGATGACGGATTGGCCTACAGCGTCTACCTGTGCGCCGGCCTGCTGACCTGGGGCCTGTTCGCCGAGATCACCACGCGCAGCCAGAGCATGTTTCTGGAAAACGCCAACCTGCTGAAGAAAATCAGCTTCCCGCGCATCTGCCTGCCGGTGATCGTGTTGATGAATGCCGGGATCAATTTCGCGATCATCCTGGGTCTGTTTCTCGGCTTTCTGCTGATCAGCGGACGCCTGCCCGGCATGGCGTTGCTGGCGCTGGTGCCACTGCTGATTCTGCAGGTGATGTTCGCTGCGGGACTGGGGATGATTCTGGGTGTGCTCAACGTGTTCTTCCGCGATGTCGGGCAGTTCTTCGGCATCTGCCTGCAGTTCTGGTTCTGGCTGACACCGATCGTTTATCCATTGTCGATCCTGCCACCGGGCATCCAGCGCTTGATCGGGTTGAACCCGATGACGGCCCTGATGAACAGCTATCAGAACCTGTTCCTCTACAACCAATGGCCAAACTGGAACTCGCTGATCCCGCTGCTGGTCATCGGGCTGTTGTTCTGTGTGATGGGGCTGCGGCTTTTCCGCCAGCGTGTTGGTGAAATGGTGGATGAGCTCTGATGGGACATATACGCGTCAGTGGCCTGGGCAAGGCCTACAAGCAATACCCGAATCGCTGGAGCCGGTTGTTTGAATGGATGGTGCCGTTTTCCCGCACCCGCCATCACTTGCACTGGGTCCTGCAGGGCGTCGATTTCGAGATCCAGCCCGGCGAGGCGGTGGGCATCGTTGGCGTTAACGGCGCGGGCAAAAGTACCTTGCTGAAGATGATCACCGGCACCACCCAACCGACCTGCGGGGAGATCCAGTTGAAGGGTCGAGTCGCAGCGCTGCTGGAGCTGGGTATGGGTTTTCACCCAGACTTCACCGGGCGCCAGAACACCTTCATGGCCGGCCAGTTGCTCGGCATGCAGGTGGAAGAAATCGAAGCGCTGATGCCGGAAATCGAAAGCTTCGCCGAAATCGGCGAAGCCATGGACCATCAGGTTCGCACCTACTCCAGCGGCATGCAGATGCGCCTCGCCTTTAGCGTGGCCACGGCACGGCGTCCCGACATCCTGATCGTCGACGAGGCGCTGTCCGTGGGCGACGCCTACTTCCAGCACAAAAGCTTCGATCGCATCCGTAACTTCCGCAAGGCCGGCACCACGTTGCTGATCGTGTCCCACGACCGCTCGGCGATCCAGTCGATCTGCGACACCGCCATCCTCCTGGAAAACGGCCGCATGGCCATGCGCGGCAAGCCCGAAGAAGTGATGGACTATTACAACGCCATGCTGGCCCAGCGCGAGGGTCAGACGGTGCGTCAGGAGATGCTCGCCAACGGGCAGGTGCAAACCATTTCAGGCACGGGTGAAGCCGGCATCCTCAGCGTGCGCCTGCTCGACCCGCAGGGCCGCTCGGTGGAAGTGGCGGAAGTCGGACACGCGATGGTGCTGGAGGTGCAGGTCGAAGTCCGCCAGGACATCGAGCGGCTGATCCTCGGCTTCATGATCAAGGACCGCCTCGGCCAACCCATGTACGGCATCAATACCCATCGTGTGGACAAGGCGCTCACCGACCTGAAAGCGGGCGAGCGTGTGACCTACCGTTTTGCCTTCGACATGCGCCTGGGCAAGGGTAATTACTCGGTGGCCTTGAGCCTGTCGCGACTGGACTCGCACCTGGACCGCAATTTTGAATGGCGCGACTACGGACTGGTGTTCCACGTGATCAACAATCGCCAGGAAGACTTCGTCGGTTGCTCGTGGCTGGAAGCGCAGACCAGCGTCACCCGCTCCAGCGACAAGGTCATCGAAAGTGATTCAGAGGTGCTGCAATGACCCGACTGTTGGTGGAGTGCACCTACGTCTTTGAACACCCTGATGCCAACTCGGGCATTCAGCGGGTCGTGCGCAATGTGATTCAGCAATTGCCAGCGGCAGACGCCCGGCGCGAGTGCATCCCGGTCGTGATGATCAATGGCTCGCTGTTCGAGGTAAAAAGCCTGGCGCCGTTGAAGTCGCCGAAGATGGACTTGATGGCGCTGCGGGTGAAGCTCGAGCAGATGGCCAATCTGTTCTGGCTGCGCCACCGCACCCTCGAAAGACGTCGCCCCTTCAGTGAATCGCGTCTTGCCCGTCGGGTGCTTTATGTGGGTTGCCGCCTCGCCGCATTTGCGTGCTTGAGCCTGCCGATACGTCTTCTCAACCGGGCGCTCAGAGGCCAAAAAATCCCTGAGCGCTGCGTGCCGTTGCAGCACCGTGCCGGTGATCAGCTGGTGCTGCTGGATTCGTCCTGGCACGCCAATTTCTTTCCCTTGGCCGAGCAGCTCAAGCGCGACGGGGTCGGCATCGTTTCAGTAATCTACGACCTGATTCCCCTGACCCACCCGCAGTTTTGCGATGCCGGGCTGGTGAAAGTGTTCAACGAATGGTTTGACTGGATCGCCCGCACCGCCGATGGCTATGTCGCGATCTCCACCACCATCCGCGATCAGGTGCGCCAGGAAATGGTCCGCCGGGTCGGCACGGCGCAGGTCGAGCAACGCTGGTTTGATTACTTCCACCTCGGCTCCGAACTCGACCTGAGCGACGCCCACTCGGCCGTCGATCAAGGCTTGCTGGACATGTTCAAGACACGCGAGCCGGTGTTCCTGATGGTCAGCACCATCGAGCCGCGTAAAAATCATGCCTACCTGCTGGACGCGTTCGAGCGTGCCTGGGCCGCAGGGTCCAAGGCACGGTTATGCATCGTCGGGAAGATTGGCTGGAAGTGCGAGGCCCTGGTCGATCGCATTCGCCAGCATCCCGAATTGAACCGCCGCTTGTTCATGTTCAACGGGCTGTCGGACAAGAGCCTGGAGCACGCCTATTCCCACGCGACGTCGCTGGTGTTCCCGTCCTACGTCGAAGGCTTCGGGTTGCCGCTGGTGGAGGCCATGCAACGAGGTCTGCCAGCCATGGCCAGCGACATTCCGGTGTTTCGCGAGATCGGCGGCGACTACATGGCGTACTTCGATCTCGCCGACCCGCAAAGCCTCGCGGACCTGGTGACCGGCATGGAGCGCAGCGGCGAGTTTCCTGCGGCCCTCAGCCTTGAAAACTGGCGGTGGCTGAGCTGGCGTGAAGCGAGTGCACAACTGGTCGAGCGCATCGAACGTAACCTGCACACCGAAGCGAAAGTGCTTGAGAGCCAGCATGCGAATTGCCCTTAACGCCCGCATCCTGCAGGCCCCGCGCACCGGCATCGGCCATTACGTCGCCGAGCTGGTGAGCGCCCTCGCCCATGAGCCGGATGTCGAACTGGCGCTGTTTCATGGCTGGGGCTGGAGTTCAGTGTTGCCCGATGCGGCGATGCCGGGTTACTCGCGCCTGACGCCGCTGCTGCGACAAATTCCTGGGGCATACCAGGCGCGACGCTGGCTGGAACAAAGGCGTTTCGACCAGAACCAAACCCAGGGCATCGACCTGTATCACGAGCCGAGCCTCTGGCCGCTGGCGTTCAATGGTCCGACGGTCATCACGCTGCATGACCTGACGCACCTGCATTATCCCGACACCCAGCCACCGGCACGTCTTCGAGAAATCGAACGACGGCTGACCGATGGCGTACAGCGGGCCAGGCTGATTCTGACGGACTCGCAGTACGTCGCCGACGAGGCGCAAGCCTGTTTCGGACTGCCGGCAGAACGCTTTGTGGTCGCACCGCTGGGCGTGTCGGCACGGTTTCGGCCAAGAGCGCCCGAGGCCATCAATCAAGTACTCAAGGCCCATGGCGTCGAGGCGCGGGAATACTTTCTGTGCGTTGGTACGCTGGAGCCTCGCAAGAACCTGACACTGGCCCTGCGCGCCCACGCCCGACTTCCGGAAACCGTACGCCAGCGTTTCCCGTTGCTGATCGCCGGAATGGCCGGCTGGCAGCGCGATCAATTCAATGACGAGCTGCGTGCGTCCCTCGCCGCAGGCCAGGTGTGCTTGCTCGGCTACTTGCCCGATGAGGATCTGGCACAGCTGTTGGCCGGCGCCCGGGCATTGGTCTTCCCTTCCCTGTACGAAGGGTTCGGCCTGCCGGTGCTGGAAGCCATGGCCAGCGGCACTCCGGTGATTCTGACGCGCCATTCGGCGATGCCGGAAGTCGCCGCAGACGCCGGCAATTACATAGAACCGGACGACCCGGACACCTTGCGCGATGCCATGACCCGGTTGATCGATGACCCGGCGCATTGGCAAGCCTGTCGCGAGGCGGGTTTGCAAAGAGCTAAGCTTTTTTCCTGGGAGCGTTGCGCGAAGGTCACGGCCCGCGCTTACCGCCAGGCTATGGGAGACTGATATGCGTGTTCTGCACTTTTATAAAACCTACTTGCCCGACTCCATGGGCGGTATCGAACAAGTCATCTTCCAGATGAGCGAAAGTGGCGCTCGCCACGGCGTCGAGAGCACGGTACTGACGTTGAGCAACAACCCGGCGCCGGGCGTTATACAGATACGCGAGCACCAGGTTCACCAGGCGAAGATGGATTTTCAACTGGCCTCCACCGGTTTCTCCTACAGCGTGTTCAAACAGTTCCGCGAGTTGGCGGCAGAAGCCGACGTAATCAACTATCACTTCCCTTGGCCCTTTATGGACCTGGTGCATTTTGTAAGCGCCACCAAAAAGCCCTGCGTGGTGAGTTATCACTCCGACATCATTCGCCAACGCCATCTGCTCACGCTTTATCGTCCGTTGATGCGTCGATTCCTGGACAGCGCTGATCGAATTGTCGCGGCCTCCCCCAACTACTTTCACACCAGTGATGTACTCAAGGACTACCGCGAAAAGACCCGGGTCATCACCTACGGCCTGGACAAGGCAGGTTATCCACAGCCCGATACCGCGCGCACCGAACGCTGGCGCAAACAATTGGGTGACAAGTTCTTTCTCTTTGTGGGCGTGATGCGCTACTACAAAGGGCTGCACATCCTGCTCGACGCCATGCAGGGGCTGAATTATCCCGTGGTGATCGTGGGCGCAGGCCCTCTGGAAAAAGAACTCCACGCCCAGGCCAAAGCGCTCGGTTTGAAGAATCTGCATTTCCTCGGGTTCCTGGGTGATGAAGACAAAGTGGCGTTGCTGGAGTTGAGTTACGCGGTGGTGTTCCCGTCGCACCTGCGGTCCGAAGCCTTTGGTATCTCGCTGCTCGAAGGCGCGATGTTTGGCAAGCCGATGATCTCCAGTGAAATCGGCACCGGCACCAGTTACATCAACATCAACAACGAAACCGGGATCGTGGTGCCACCCAGTAATCCACAAGCTTTTAGAGAAGCGATGCGTACGCTGTGGGAAAACCCGACGCTGGCCGCGCAAATGGGCGTGAAGGCGCAAGCCCGCTATCGGCAGTTATTTACGGCCGACGAAATGGGCCGTAAATGGGCGGCGTTGTATGAGGAGTTGTTGGCTGGGAAGTCGCTGGCCTATGCCTGATTTTTGTTTTGTAGGAGCTGTCGAGTGAAACGAGGCTGCGATCTTTTGATCTTGTTTTTACAAAGAAAAATCAAAAGATCGCAGCCTCGGTGCCCTCGTCAGCTCCTACACGGTGATTGAATTACAAATCGAGTACTAAAGGTTGCGAACCTTGCGCAGGAACGGCGCAACAAATCAGCACATCGCCGTCATCCGGAAGCTCCGCAGGCACCTGTGGATAATTGACCTGGCCGCTGATCAACCGCGTCTTGCAGGTCCCGCATGAGCCACCGCGGCAACTGAATTCCGGGCGCAACCCGCGACTTTCCGCCAACTCCAGCAAACTGCCACCGTCAGGATGCCAGCGAGCTTCCTTGGCTGAGCGCTCGAAGACCACCGGAACTGAAGTGGTCGCGGCCGACGGTTGCTCGATGACCAATGCGTCAGGGTCTGGTTGACGCCTCAAGGTGGAGGGCCCGAAGGTTTCGGCATGAATCCGGGCATCGCGAATGTCCATCTCGCGCAGGCTGTCGTACAACCCCTGAGTAAAACTGCCCGGACCGCAGAGGACAAAATCCAGCTGATCGTAGTCTTCCACTTCGAGAAGGGTTTTGATCAAGCCGGTGTCGATTCGTCCCGTCAGGTCATAATCTTCGCCCTCTTTCACGTCCGCCTCGGGTTGGCTGAGCACCCGCAGTACCCGTACTGCATCGCCGGCGCCTTCCAGCAGCTGATCCAGCTCGGCACGAAAAGGCAGGTCGGCCAAGGTGCGTGAACTCTGGAACAACCACGTAGGCCGAATGTGCCGTGTGCGTAGGCCTTGATAGACCACTTCACGCAACATCGACAGCAACGGCGTTATGCCTACCCCGGCCGCCAATAGCACCAGCGGTCGACGCTCATGAGGCGCCACCGTGAAATGCCCCTGCGGTGTGCGAGCCTCCAACAGATCGCCAACGTTCACTTGTTCATGCAGGTGCGAGGACACCCGCCCTTCGCGTTTCACACTGATGCGGAAGAAATCATCTGACGGCGCGCTCGAAAGACTGTAGGTGCGGATGTGCACTTCTCCGTCGATATTGAACCGCAACGGCAAATGCTGCCCCGCCTGAAACACCGGTAACCCGGCACCGTCGGCGGGTTCCAGATAGATCGAACGGATGTTGTGGCTTTGCGCTTCGATCCTTACCACCCGCATTGGCCGCCAACGATCGCCCAGCGCCTGGGCTTGCAGCCTTGCGGCAGCCTGTTCCCAAGTGCCGGTCATCAAACTGTTGGGTGAAACACCGTCAAAACGCCAGCGCAAAGCCAGCGCCGCGGGCCTGCGCACAACGCGCTCAACCTCGAATGTCCACAGGCGTTCAGCCCCTTGAAACGCCTCGACCTGCGGGCCTTCCAGAATGATTTCGGTACGACCACTGAGGAGCAGCAGATCTCCCGAATTGAAGTCGATGAACAGCAAACCGGCTCGTGGATTGAGGAGCAGGTTGCCCAGGGTATTGAAGTGCAGATTGCCGGCGAAATCCGGAATCGTCAGAAGATTGCCCTGTACCTGTACGAAACCAGCCTGGCCACCGCGGTGGGAAACATCCACCGAGCGCTCCCCATCGACGTCGACGTAACTGGCAACGAAGAAGGTGTCGGCGTTGGCGATCATTGCCATTGCGGCTTCATCCAGACCGTTCAAATGTTCAACGGTAAGCGTCGCCGGGTCCGCCATCGGCACCGATCGAAACTGCCGCAGTTGGATGTACTGCGGGCAATTGCCGAAAGACTGGTCGACCGCGACATCAAAGCCGTCGCCCGTCATGGCATCGATACGCCCGTTAATGCGGTTACGGCGTCGGGTGTGCAGTTCGATGCCCAGCAGGCCGATTGCGGCGCCAGGCTTTAACTGCGCGGGGTCATCGAGAGCCGGAACGCTATCGAAATGCAACGTGCCTGGCGCAGGTGAACGCGCGAAACCTGGCGGCCCTTCAAGGATGCTGGCCCAAGGGTTTCCTTGCGCATCGACTGCCCCGTACAGCATGAACGGCAGTTGCTGATAGAACATGCGGTGCTGGTCCGGCATCTCACGGCGAATGACCTTACGCCCGAACGCCTCCATACGCTCGGCGACACCGACGTGAGCCTGCAACTGTCTTTCGCCAGCGTGCCAAGGTGAACGGTCCATATGGGCTTCTCCCCTGCATCAGGCAGTGGTTTGCAAACCGGCGATGGTGCGCGGCATAGCGACAAAACCGGGCAAGGCTTCGACTCGGGCCAGCCAGGCGCGCACGTTGGCGTAATCATCGAGGGACACATTGCCTTCAGGCGCATGGGCAATGTAGCTGTAGGCAGCGACGTCGGCGATTGTAGGTTCGCTCCCGGCAAGCCAGGGCGTATCGGCCAGTTCGTGATCCATAACCTTGAGCAGGTCGTGAGCGCGAGTGATGGCTTCTTCCGCGTTGTATGGCGCACCGAACACCGTGATCAATCGAGCCCGGGCGGGACCAAAAGCAATTTGCCCAGCGGCGACCGAGAGCCAGCGCTGAACCTTCGCTGCCTTTACAGGATCGGTTGGCAACCAACGACCGTCCCCGTATTTCGTCGCCAGATACACCAGTATCGCGTTGGAATCAGCCAGGACCACGCCCTGATCATCCATTACTGGCACTTGCCCGAAGGGGTTGAGAGCGAGGTATCCCGGCTGCTTGTGCTCGCCCTTGGCCAGATCAACGAAGATCAGTTCGGTGGGCAGCTGTAGCAAGGACAGCATCAATTCGGCACGATGAGCATGGCCGGAACGTGGGAAGTTATAGAGCTTGATCGGTTGCATGGTCGTCTCCAAGGGAGAGGCGCCAGTAGATAGTTCAGCGCCGATGGCAGCCATCTTCCTTCAGTCGCTAAAACAACAGAATAACCACCCAATGCAAACCATTATTTCAGCCAGTGAAATAATGATTTAGTCCTGCAAGGCTGGATGGTCGCGCAGTTCATTCACGGCAAAATCGACGAAACTGCGAATTCGCGCCGGCGCCTTGCGTCCGCCCTGATAGACCACATGGATGGGCAATGGCAGTAGCTCGTACTGGGCGAGGACAACTTCCAGTTCACCAGCCGCCACCTGGCTTGCCACCTGATAGGACAACACCCGGGTAAGCCCCAACCCCAGACAGGCTGCACTGATTGCTGCCTGATTGGCCGTGACGATCAACCGCGGTTCCAGCCGAACGCTGAGCGAATTGCCCCCATCGAGGAATGGCCACTGTCGCTGCTGACCCGTTGCAGATGTCGCTATCACCGGTAGCCGGGCAAGGTCCTGCGGATGCAGTGGCCGGCCGTTAGCTTCGAGGAATGCCGGTGAGGCGCAAATCACCCGGCGAACTTCTCCCACTCGGATTGCATGCTGGTTACTGTCGGCCAGCTCACCAATGCGCACCGCGACATCAACACCCTCTTCGACCATGCTGACGATTCGATCAACCAGCAGGGCGTTAACGCTGACCTCTGGAAACCGGTTCAGGTACGCCACCATGATTGGCGTGACGAACAGGTCGCCGAACAGCACGGGGGCTGTAACCGTCAATTGCCCACGGGGTTGGGCATGACTGCCTGCTGCCGAATCTTCGGCTTCCTGCACTTCGGTGAGAATTCTCCGACAATCTTCCAGGTAACGCTGGCCCGCTTCGCTGAGGTGAACACTGCGGGTAGTGCGTGTCAGCAACTGGGTACCGATGCGTTTTTCCAGTGCGGCGACCGCGCGAGTCACACTGGCTGCAGACATGCCCAAATGCCGCGCTGCTGCCGAGAAGCCTTGCGCTTGGGCGACGGCGGCGAAGACCTGCATTTCCTGAAAGCGGTCCATGAAGGTTTGCTCTGATTCAAACGCAAAAGATCGCAGCCTTCGGCAACTCCTACAAGAGCCCCATGGATGCGATCTTCAGCGCTGGCGCCCAACAACATAGTTTGACACACGAACATCAATAAAATCAGTCATTTACAGGACCTTCAGAGCTCCCAAAATAACAATATAATTTGACACAACCCATGGCAATATTCGAATGACGGGATGAGTTTATAACAACATAGTTTGACACTACCCGCAGGAGCCAAGTGATGCCGCACAAATATTTTGACACCAGCGGCTCATTGAATTCAGGGGGTAACCGGCTTAACGGAGCACGCTATGAATGAATACTTTGACAAAAATGCCCATTGCGTTGCGTACCCGCTTGTGACGGTTCTACTTAGCTGCAGTTGGATCAAAATGACATGCCCTCAGCTACCTGAATCAGCATTTCTTCGACCCGATGTGTGCCGTGGGTTGTAGTAAGCATCCCAGTTGGACTTTTGCCCGAAAAACGGGATTTGGGTTTGGAAAGCCATTGTTTGGCCTTCCCTGCGTCCCCGAAGATCACCTCGGCCAGGGCGGTAATGTGTGCAAAGCGGAACAGTCGATCGCTCTCATCCACCGTTAAGAGCTGATTGCTGATCAATTTTGTTTTGAGCATTTTGAGTGGAATGATTCTGTCGCGTTCTTCCGGACTTATGGTTCCAACGTCGCAAAGCGACATGATCATGCTGGCCGAGAAGCCAGCTACGATCATCTCGTGAATGTCCTGATCAGAGGCGTTTGAGGGGATATTTAGAGACGCCTCCAGCCGGATGCGGTAGGCATGATAAGCATCATCACGCAGGACTCCAGCAAACACGGGCTGTACTGATGTTGTGCCATGCGTAGGCTTTAGCACTATTGTGCCATTCACTACCGTAATCGTTAGATCGTCCCCAACACCTACCCCCATTTTGACAAGCAATTCTGGAGGTAAATCAACGATAACATCGCCGCTACCGTCCTCAGTACTCTGGCATTTGACTATCCAACGCTCGCTTTCATTCATGATCGTCCGGCTCTCATTTCTTCATTAGAGAAGACACGTCATTATGCTCGCGCGCAGAGCTGATCTCGTCATTGGATAACCGTGCATAGAGGCAATTCTTGCTGGTTATTGCGACGAGCGGCTGCGCCCTCCGGCGCATCGGCAAAGATACCAGCGAAAAGCTCGACTGCACGCCGCCGTTTTCACTTTCGAGTGCTACATCGGACGGTAATGGGTCTACGACAGCCATCGGTCTATACAATTGGCTGGAATCACCATCCAACCTAGTCCGAACCTCGACTGCTAGCGACTCAAAACCGCTGTAGACGAAAGGCCGTAATCGGCTAAGCAGCCAGTCGAGTACATCACGGGTGCACCGTTTTTTCTGACCTGCGGATTTAGTGATAATGACCGGCACGACAAAGCATGCCGGCCAACTTCACTACTGCTGTTTCACTTTTTAATAGACACAATAGTGGCTTTGCCGCCCTCTAGCCGAAAGGAAAACGATACGCGGTCTCCGACCGACAGCCCTGTCAGTTGATCTTCCGTCACGGAAAAAGCCATGGTCATTGGCGGCCATTGCACGGATGGAACAGCACCGTGGGAGATAGTCACCGTATGCTTCGTAGTATCGATAGACTTGATCGTTCCGTCGGCGGTGGCAACTGGAGCCTGCGTTGTATCCTGCTTCATCTGCATTCCCTCCATTCCGTCCATTTTCATACCCGGCATGTCCTCCGCGTGGGCCGAAAGAGACAGCGCAAATACGGTGCTCGCAAGTGCAATCAGGGTCAGTTTCATACGACTTTTCCTTGAGGATTGATGGGTTCGACTGAGAGGTGTCGGCGACGCATCAGGCGATAGGCTGCCGGAATGACAAACAGCGACAGCAAGGGCGCGGTGATCATGCCGCCAACCATGGGTGCAGCAATTCGGCTCATCACCTCGCTGCCGGTCCCGCTGCCCAGCAAGATGGGTAACAAGCCAGCAATGATGACGGCCACGGTCATGGCCTTGGGTCGAACACGCTGCACGGCACCTTCACGAATGGCCGCAACCAGCCCGCGCTCAGTGTTGTCACCGAGGTCTTCACGTTCGGCCCAGGCGTTCTTCAGGTAGAGCAGCATGATCACGCCAAACTCGGCGGAAACACCGGCCAAGGCGATAAAGCCGACCCCGGTGGCGACCGACAGGTTGAACCCCAACAGATAGAGGAACCATGCCCCGCCAGTCAGTGCGAATGGCAGAGTGGCCATGATCAGCAGGGCCTCATCGAAGCGGGCAAAAGTCAGGTAGAGCAGCACGAAGATGATCAACAGCGTGGCAGGCACCACCAGCTTGAGTCGTGCGTTGGCCCTTTCGAGAAACTCGAACTGCCCCGAGTAGCTCAGGCTCATACCGGGCTGCAACTTGACCTGTTCACTGACGACCCGACGCAGGTCGGCGACTACCGAGGCAATGTCCCGGCCACGCACGTCGATGTAAACCCAACCAGAGGGTCGTGCGTTCTCGCTCTTGAGCATCGGTGGACCGTCCGTGACTTTGACCTTCGCCACTGTGCCGAGGGTGATCTGGCTACCTAGCGGGGTATAGATCGGCAATTGCTCCAAGGCACCGAGTGAGTCACGCCACTCCCGTGGGTAACGCACGTTGATCGGGAAGCGTGCGAGCCCTTCAATGGTCTCACCGACATTTTCACCACCGATAGCGCCGGCCACGATGGATTGCACATCGGCGATATTCAGTCCGTAGCGGGCGGCAGCTTTGCGGTCGATATCCACGTCGATATAGCGACCACCGGTCAGTCGCTCGGCCAGAGCCGAACTGACACCGGGTACGCCCTTGGCCACTCGCTCGACCGCCTGAGTCGCGGCATCAATCTCCGTCAGGTTGGTGCCGGCAACTTTCACCCCAATAGGACTCTTGATCCCCGTAGCCAGCATGTCGATTCGGTTGCGAATCGGTGGTATCCAGATATTGGTCAGCCCAGGAACTCGTACCACTCGATCCAGCTCTTCCACGAGCTTTTCCTGAGTCATGCCTAGGCGCCATTGCTCCTGTGGCTTGAACTGGATGGTGGTTTCGAACATCTCCAACGGCGCCGGGTCGGTGGCAGTTTCAGCACGACCGGCTTTACCAAAGACATGTTCGACCTCCGGCACGGTCTTGATCAGGCGATCGGTCTGTTGCAGCAGTTGCGCCGCTTTCTGCGCCGACAATCCCGGCAGAGCCGAAGGCATATAGAGCAGGTCGCCCTCGTCCAAAGGCGGAAGAAACTCGCCACCCAAGCGCGACATTGGCCATAGTGCGCTGATAAAAACCAGCAACGCGACCAGCAGCGTGATCTTCGGTCGTCGCAAGACTGCATCCAGAGCCGGCTGGTAGATCCGGATCAGCCAGCGGTTCAACGGGTTCTGTTGTTCACTGGGAATTCGTCCCCGAATCCAGTAGCCCATCAACACCGGCACCAAGGTCACTGACAATCCCGCCGCTGCGGCCATGGCGTAAGTCTTGGTGAAAGCCAGCGGGCCGAATAGCCGCCCCTCTTGTGCTTGCAGGGTGAACACCGGAATGAACGATAGAGTGATGATCAACAAACAGAAGAACAGTGCTGGTCCAACTTCAGCCGCCGCTTCGGTCATCACGTGCCAATGACGTTCACCCTTCAGCTCCTCCCCCGGATTGGCCACGTGCCAGGCCTCAACCTTCTTGTGCGCGTTTTCAATCATCACCACGGCAGCGTCGACCATGGCGCCGATGGCGATGGCAATCCCGCCCAGGGACATGATGTTGGCGTTGATCCCTTGATAGCGCATCACGATGAAGGCAATCAGTACCCCCACCGGCAGGGAGATGATTGCCACCAGAGATGAACGCAGGTGCCAGAGAAAGATCCCGCAGACCAACGCGACGACGATGAACTCTTCGATTAGCTTGTGACTGAGATTTTCCACAGCGCGGTCGATCAGCTTGCTGCGGTCGTAGGTGGTGACGATTTCCACCCCGGCCGGCAAGCTGCTTTTCAACTCGTCGAGTTTGGTTTTGACCGCCGCAATGGTTTCGCGGGCGTTCTTGCCGCTACGCAGAATTACCACGCCGCCGACCGTCTCGCCTTCGCCGTCGAGTTCGGTGATGCCACGCCGCATTTCCGGACCCAACTGGATCGTGGCGACATCGCCAAGGGTCACCGGCACACCGCCCGATCCCAGCTTGAGTGGGATCGCCCGAAAATCATTGAGCGTTTTCAAGTAGCCGGAAGCCCGCACAATGAACTCGGTCTCTGCCATTTCCAGGACGGCGCCACCGGTTTCCTGATTGGCCTTGCCGATCGCTTCGGTCACCTCACCCTGGGTGATGCTAAGGCTGGCGAGTTTGAGCGGATCAAGCTGCACCTGGTATTGCTTGACCATGCCTCCCACCGTAGCCACTTCCGCAACGTTGGGCAGGGTCTTGAGTTCGAACTTGAGGAACCAGTCCTGAAGTGCACGAAGTTGCGCCAGATCGTGTCCGCCACTGCGATCTACCAGCGCGTACTGGAAAATCCAGCCCACACCTGTCGCATCTGGCCCCAACGCTGGTTTTGCGCTGGCCGGCAAGCGACTTTGTATCTGGCTCAGGTACTCCAACACCCGCGAGCGGGCCCAATACAAGTCAGTACCGTCTTCGAACAGCACATAGACAAAGCTGTCACCAAAGAAGGAGTAGCCGCGCACGGTCTTGGCGCCTGGCACCGAAAGCATGGTGGTGGCCAACGGATAGGTCACCTGGTTCTCGACGATCTGCGGAGCCTGTCCCGGATACGGGGTGCGGATGATCACCTGAATATCGGAGAGATCCGGCAGCGCATCGATGGGCGTGCTCTGCACCGACCAGATGCCCCAAGCCGTGACAAACAGTGTCGCCAGTAGAACCAGGAATCGGTTGGCTACTGACCAACGAATCAGGGCAGCAATCATAGCTGGCCCCCTGATTTCTCTAGACGTTCAACACGCAAGCCATCGTCGGTTTGACTCACTGCAATCCGGACTTTGTCGCCCGTTTTGAGGCCCTGCATCAAAGCCGGATTGGCGAGCGGGAACGTCATCGTCATGCCAGGCATGCCCAGCGTTTTGAAGGGGCCATGGGCGAGTGTGACTTCTTTGTCGTTGATCTCAACGATCTGCCCATCCGCCTCATGAAAACTGGAGGCTGCTGCGTTGGTTGGTGACTGTTCCTCTGAGTTTGCAACGATGCCCTTAAGACTGGCCTCCGAGTCGAGCAGGAACTGGCCAGAGGTAACCACCTTCTGGCCCTCTTCCAGACCTTTCAAGATCGCCGTCTTGCCATCGTTTTCCTGCCCGATCAACACTTCAACAGGACGATAGCGGCCAGCGTCTTCAGCGAGCATCACCAGAGCACGTCGACCGGTGCGAATGACGGCCTCGCTCGGTACCCACAACACACTTTGCTCCGTTGAACGATTGAGGCTCACTCGTGCGGTCATACCCGGCCTGAGACGGCCTTCTGGGTTAGGTAACTCGACGCGTACGCGAAGGGTGCGGCTATCCGGATTGGTTTCCGGAAGAATCGCGCTGACGACGCCCTTGAGCACAACCCCAGGGAACGCGGGCAAACGCGCCTCTGCCGCTTGCCCCATGAGGATCGATCCAGATTCAGTCTCCGGAACGGCCAGGGCCAGCCAGACGCTACTCAAACCATTAACGCGTGCCAGTGTCTCGCCGGCGGCCACCGTCATACCCTCGCGCACATTGAGCTCTTGCAGCACACCACTAATAGGGCTGGTGAGGGTCAGGTTTGGTTGGACTTTGCCACTGCGCTCTACTTGAGCAATTGATGCCGCCGGCATCCCGGTGAGCCGCAAGCGCTGGAGAGCCGCTGCCAGCAAGCCCGCATCGCCACTGCGCTTGAGTGCGAGAAACTCCTCCTGAGCCGCAGCCCACTCAGGTACAAGGATATCTGCCATGGCGGCATTGGCTTTGATCACGTCGCCAGGAGCATGGGCATACACGCGCTCGACGAAACCCGCCGTACGGGCTTGAATGACAGCGACGTCCCGCTCGTTGAAAGCCAACACACCGACAACGTCCAGACTCGAAGCAAACACACCTCGACTGACGGTAGCCAGTCGCACACCGAGATTCTGAGTCAGGCTTGGATCAATGCGAACGGCTGCGCTGTCCCCTTTGATGTCGGCGTACTGAGGGACCAACTGCATGTCCATGAAGGGCGACTTACCCGGCTTATCGAACTTTTGCTGCGGGGACATCGGGTCGTACCAATACAGCACTTTGCGTTCGTCCAGAGAGGGGAGGCTCTGCTCCGGGGCTGCACCAGGTACTTCGCTCATGCCCTGCTGAGCGAACCAGTAACCACCGGCAACACCCAATACCAGCGAGAGGCCTACCAGCAATGCCCCGTTCCACTTTCTAAGGTTCATTGGCTGGACTCCCCGTAAGCAAAATACAGACGCGCACTGGTCAGCGCTCGCTGCTCTTCCACGTCAATCTGTTTGAGGCGGGCTTCGATGAGCTCGCGCCGAGCGGCCACGACGGAGCTCAAATCGCCTTTGCCGGCGCGGTAGCTGGCCATGCTGAGCTCGACCTTCTCCTTGGCCAAGGGCAGCAGACTGTCCTGGGTTCGATGTACGGCACGATTCAAGCGTTCATAGTCGGCCAGCTCGTCCTCCAGTTGCTGGGTGTGCTCGCGTGAAAGGGCTTCACGCTCAGCTTCAAGCTGGTTGAGTTCAGCGTGCTTGGCCGCAATTTTTGGGTTTTGCCGAGAGTCAGGAAACAGCGGTAGATCCCATGAAAATTGCACGCTGACCATGTCGCCGAACTGTCGGCCGCGATTCTGATAGTCGACTTCCCAGCTCCAATCCGACTGTTTTTCCGCTTCGGCTTCACGGACCTTGGCTTGCGCTTCGCGGGTCATTGGCGCAAAAGCTGCCAATTCTGGGTGATGTTGCAGCTTATGAGAGTAGTCAGAGGCTTCGACAGGCCATTCAGGCAAGCTGCCCACAGGTTTGTCATTGGCGGCTGGTCCAATCCAGCGCTTCAGGGCCGCTCGGGCCTGCGCTCTCTGACGAATCAGATCGTCCTGTTGCTCTTCCAGTTGTGCCGCTTCCTGTTTGGGCGTTACTGCATCAGCAGGTTGAGCGCGGCCGCCGGCAATTTGTGCACGGACGGTATCGGCCAGCAGACGGTTTTCTTTGTAGAAATCCTGGAACAGCGCGTCTTTACGCTCAACGGAGAAGCTGTTGATCCAGGCCAGCGCCGTGGCCTGACGAACCTTTAGACGTTCGACCCGGCGCTCAGCTGCGGCGCGGTCAATGGCTGCATCAGCGACCTCGATGCGGGCTTTGCGCTTGGCACTGTTGGGCACCTCCTGACTGACTCCGACCATTCGCATAGTCATGAAGTCCTGGTCGATGCTCCAGCGATCCGGCCCCCCAATGGGGTAGTTCTGTACGCCTAGCAGCAACTTGGGATCGGGTAGTTCACCAGCGGGGATGGCCGCACTACTGGCAGCCTGAATTTTCGCGTCTTGTGCAGTCAGCGACGGAGCATTGTTTTCAGCCAGCTGCAAAGCTTCATCGAGTGTCAATGCGGCAGCGAGACTCGGCAATGCCAGTACGCTTGCCGCCAGGCCGGCCACGAGGGACCACCCTGTGCAATAGCACTTGGAGTTCATGTTCACGATTCCTGTGATGATCCACTGCGCGCTTCATCAGACATGCACGCAGATATGCCATCCCGCTAACGCGGAATGAGCCTCAGTGTGGTACAGGAATCAAGTGCGGGGCGGTCGCCATACCCCTGACGGGGTTTGTACTGGATGGGAATCTAGGGAGAAGGACAGTACGAGGGGGCTGGATAAGGTGATAGGAGGCTTGATAATGGAGACTTGCAGCATGCCACCTGTCTTGCACTCCTGGCCTGGCTTGCAGGGTTTGCCGTGCTCGGTGGGACTTTTCATGTCATGGCAGCAGTCTTGCCCCATGCCGTCCATCATCGCCATGCCCATGGTTTTCATGGGGCAGGGCTCAGTCGGCGCCTGAACACCCGCCATCCCGCTGAGGGGGAGCGCCAGGCTAATCAGGAAAATCAGGCAAAACCGTAGGTAGCGTTTCATGGGCTGGAGTGTAGCCGGTGGAAATGGCCCTTACAACTCACCTTCTAGACTCCTTAGTCGGCTGTCACCAACCTCTATTCCGCGCTCATTTCCATTTC